>DAOTYW010000263.1:0-2148 GCA_034434755.1 Anaerolineae bacterium
GTCACCCCCTGTTCACAGAGGACGGCGCTCGGCTGTGGAAAAAGCCCTGATTGCCAGGTGGTGCACATGACCACGGTTTACTGTGGAGCTACCAAACAACCCATGAACACCGCAAGACTCCGTCTTCTGCTGGCCATAACCACCCTGCTGGCGGCCGTTGCCCTGCTGGGCGGACTGGCCGCCTGCAGCGGCACGCCGGTGGCCGAAGCGACGCCGACCCCCACCCGCACCCCTCATCCGGTGGCGACGCTCCCGCCCACGGCCACGCCCACACCGGCGCTGCCCACCGCCACCCCCACCCCCGCCGTCACCGCCACGCCCACACCGCTGCCGGAGAACGTCAACCCGCTCACCGGCGAGGTCGTATCCGACCCCGGCCTGCTCGACCGCGTGCCGGTGGCGATCAAGATCTCCAACTGGCCGGGACAGTATGTCCGTCCCCAGGCCGGCCTCAACAGCGCCGACATCGTCTACGAGCACTACAACGAGGGCTGGTTCGCCACCCGCTTCACCGCCATCTACCTCGATAGCGACCCGGCGCGGGTCGGGCCGGTGCGCAGCGGACGGCTGATCGACCTGGAGCTGCCGGCGATCTACCACGCACCCCTGGCCGCCTGGGGTTTCAGCGACGGGGTCGTCGAACTGGTGCGCAACTCCGACCTGTACCCCAACTGGATCGCCTCCTACAGCCTGCCGGAAAACCTCAGCCCGGATCCGTTCTACCGCGACTTCACCCGCGACGTGCCGCTGGAGCACACCGGCTACACCGACCCGGGGCGGGTGCGCGCCTGGGCCGCGGCGCACGGCATCAGCGGGCGGCAGGACTTGCGCGGGATGGTCTTCTCGACCGAGGCGCCACCGGGCGGCACGCCGGCCACGCGCATCTTCATCCCCTGGCGCAGCATGGACGCCGAGTGGCGCTACGACGCCGCCAACGGCCGCTACCTGCGCTGGACCGACGGCGCCCCCCACACCGACGCCCTCGACGGATCGCAGATCAGCGCCGCCAACGTCGTTATCCTCTACGTCCCGCAGTGGGACACCGACATCATCGAGGAGCCGCACAGCGGCGCGCTCTCGATCCAGTTCGCCCTCTGGTACTCCAACCGGGCGATCATCTGCCGAGACGGACAGCGCTTCGACGCCTTCTGGCAACGCTGGGAGCGCAACGATATGCTGACCCTGACCGATGAGCAGGGCACGCCGATCCCGCTGCAGGTCGGCAACACCTGGTTCGAGGTCGTGCCGACGGGGGAGCGGGAGATCGCGATCACGGTGGGGCCGTAGGAGACGCGGGGACGCGGGTACGCGGGGACACGGAGACGCGGGGAATGAGGAGGGTGCTGTTCGAGCTGAAGTACCTGGGCGGGCGAGCGCCGTGGGATCGCGGGGTGGTGCCGCCGGAGGTCGTCGCGCTGGTCGAAGGAGGCCTGCTCCCTGGCCGGGCGCTGGACATCGGCTGCGGCAGCGGCACGTCGAGCGTCTACCTGGCCGGGCACGGCTGGGACGTGGTCGGGGTGGACTTCTCCGCCGTGGCGATCCGCCGGGCGCGGCGACGGGCGCGGCAGGTTGGCGTCCATTGCACGTTCCACCGCGCCGACGCGACCGACCTCTCGTTCCTGCACGGCCCATTCGACCTGGCGCTGGACATCGGCTGTCTGCACGGCATCCCAGCGGCGGGACGGGAGCGGTACGTAGCGGGGCTGGCCCGTCTGGTGCGGCCCGCTGGCCTGTACCTGCTCTACGCCATCTGCCCCTCGCCCGACCGTCCCACCCCGCGCGGCCTCACCCCCGAGGCCGTGCGGGAGCTGTTCACCCCCGCTTTCGTCATCGAACGGCAGGAAGAAGGGAAGGACCGCGGCCGGCCGTCGGCGTGGTACTGGATGAAACGACTTATTGACAAATGGTAACTGCTCAGCTCACCCTCCCGTAGGTTCGGAGGTAACCGAGCAACGCATCGGAGTGGCCATGGCTGTGCGATTTGGGCTGCACGTTGCGCCCAAACCTGCGGGAGGGTGAGCAGTTACGATATAGGCAAATTTAACATTGTACAAGGGTAACTGCCTACCGTCCGCGGCGCTGAGCCCTCACCCCACCCCCTACCCCCGCCCCTCTCCCGCCCGGCGGGAGAGGGGCGGGGGCCAGGGG
>DAOTYW010000264.1:0-1784 GCA_034434755.1 Anaerolineae bacterium
TGGAGGCGATCAACCCAGTGGATGGCTTCCACCACGTTGGCTCGCTCGGCGGCCAGAACAGCCCGCCCCTGTCTCATGATCTCGTCCACCAGCGCGCGCCGCGTCTCTTCCTCCTGGACCTGCCCCTCCAGTGCGGCTGTGGCCGCCAAGCCGCGCGCAGCCTGGGCGGCGGCAGCGGCAGCCGCGCGGAGCCACTCCGCGGCACGCAGGCGATACTGATCCAACACGTCTCCTGGCAGCCGGGTCAGGGCATCCTCACGGATAGGAGTCAGCATGGTGTACCGGCTGGAGCGCCATCGTACCAGGTTGCGGAAGCAGAGTTCATCGGCAGCCTGCCGCCAACCGGCCTCTTCCAGGCCGTCCAGCATCTCCGGCGCAGCGCCCCCTGGGAAGAGGGCGATGTGCGAGCACAGTTCCCGCACCCGGCTGTGGCTCAGCCGCCGGTAGGAAAGATCGAGCGATGCGCGCACGCTTTTCAGGCGCTCTGGCCGTCCCTGGGCGCGGGTATGTCGCAAGGCGTTGGGCATATCCTGGCGCAGCGCTTCCAGCAGCGCCGCGAGCGAGAGCCCCGCGCCGCCGGCCACGGCAGGAGCCAGTTGCGGCGCGGCGACGGTGATGGCCAGGGGGTAATGGTCGAGCAGAGCGCAGACCTCCCAGACGAGAGGATGAAGGCGAACCTGTCCGTCGCATGGTTCGTAGAGTTGCTCGCGGGCCTGGATGGGTGTCCAGGCCTCGAAGAGCCTCACCGCCTCGAACAGCCGCATCTCGTCCACTTCGATGACCTGCTCCGCTGGCGGGAGCGCCAGGGCCTCGCGTGAGGAAACGAGGAGGCTCAGGTCGGGACAATGGTTGAGCAGCCAGGCCAGCCGGCCGGTGGCGGTGTGCTCGCCCGGCGCCCCGTCGGCGCAGAGATCATCGGCGTTATCCAGGTAGATGAGGCGCCGCCCGCCCAGGTTGCGGCGCAATCCCTCCCAGGGGTCTTTGGGATCCAGGTCCACGCCCAGCGCCCGCGCCATCTGCGCAGCGAGCGCGTCGGCGTTGGTGACGTTCTCGGCCCCGACCTCGACCACACCCTGTGGGAACCGGCGTCGTTCGGCGTGCCACAGCGCGGCCTGGCGGCCGATACGGGACTTGCCGATACCCCCGGGGCCGACCAGAGTGACCAGGCGGGTCTGGCGCAGGGCACGGGCGATACGGACCAGGTAACCTTCGCGGCCGATGAACCCGGGCTCGGACTCTACGTTGCAGGGAACGGCCGGCGGAGAGGTGAACTCCAGGCCGCCGTCGGGCCGCCCCGGGAGCAGAGGGCGGTCGTCGCCGAAGAGGGCGGTGAAACGCTGGCTATAGTGTGGAAGAGGGGCGCCATGTTCGTCGAGGGGGGCAGCCGTGTGGTCGCCGAACTCCGCGTCAGTGCGGACGGCGTCAGTCGCTTTGTTAAAAGCCGTGGAAGGAGAGGTGCCATGGGAAAGGAGGGCGTAGAACTGGCGGTTGAAGATGGCAGCGACCCGTGCGTCCATGGGGTAGCGCCCATCCACCATCACGACGTTGGGGATGCCGGCCTCCTGCGCGGCTCTACCCGGCGCCTCCGAGTGACAGGCCGAGAGGAGAACCAGCCGCACAGGGTAGCCTTGCAACGCGAGCCGCAGTCGCGCAACGTCAACCAGGTCCGCCGTGCCGTCGTTCTTCTCGAACAGCAGCCGGCCCTCCTCATCTCCGTGGCCGACGAAGTGGATGACATCGCACCCTTCAGCCAGCGCCTCCTGGAGATCGGCCAGGCGTCCCCA
>DAOTYW010000265.1:0-3319 GCA_034434755.1 Anaerolineae bacterium
GGTCGCCCCTACGGGCATTTTGGCCGAGCCCGCGGGCCTCCGTGCCCGCCCGCGGGCGACCACGGAGGGTCGCCCCTACGGGCATTTTGGCCGAGATGTGCTATAATACCGGTGAAATCGTTGGTGTGTCCGCGAAAGGGACGAGGGCAATCTCTCTTGGGGAACCTGAAGCCGGGCGGGAAGGACAGGTTCGCATGGCAGAGACCCCTTTACAGCGAAAGATGGAGGCTGTCCGGCAGGCGCTGGCCGACCTGCAGCAGCGGGCCACCGATCTTGTTGCCGATGATGTCCTGCGGGACGATCTCCTGGCGATCCTGAGCGATCTGTGCACCGTGCGGGAGGAGCTGCAGCGCCAATGGGAGCAAATGGCGGCGATCCGCCGGCACGCCGAGGTGCGGGACGAGATCGAGCAGCTCTACCGCAGCCTGGTCGAGACTTCCCCCGACGCGATCTTGCTGACCGATCTGGACGGGCATGTGATCATTGGCAACCGGCAGGCGGCGGTTCTCTATGGCCTCGCGAGCGTGGAGGAACTGCTGGGACAGGACGTCTTCGACTTTATCGCCCCCGAAGATCGCCCGCGCGCGGCCGGGGACGCGCGGCGGATCCGGGAAGAGGGCGCGGTGCGCAACGTCGAGTACCGCTTCCTCCGCCACGATGGGTCGCGGTACACCGGTGAGCTGAACGCGTCGCTGGTGCAGGATGCCGAAGGCCGTCCCGCATTCTTCATCGTCGTGGTCCGCGATGTCACCGGCCGCAAGCAGGCCGAGGAGCGGCTGCGCGAGAGCGAGACCCGTTACCGCCTGGTCTCGGAAACGATCTCCGACTACGCCTTCGCAGTGCGCATCGAGGCGGATGGGACGCGGAGGAACGAGTGGCGCACCGGCGCGTTCAGCCGCATCACTGGCTATGACTTCCAGGAGTTGGAAACTCGCGGCGGGGTAGCGGCCATCGTCCATCCCGATGACATGCCGATCTTCGAGTGCCGCTACCAGGCGCTGCTGGCCGGCCACTCGGACGTGAGCGAGTACCGCATCATCACCAAGAGCGGCGAGGTGCGCTGGCTGCGCAGCTACGGCCGGGGCCTGTGGGACGAGACGGAGAAGCGCATCGTGCGCATCATCGGTGGAGCGCAGGATATCACGGAGCGGAAGGAAGCGGAGGAGGCGCTGCGCAGCTTTGCCGAAGAGCTGCGGGCGCGCAACGAGGAATTGGACGCCTTCGCCCATACCGTGGCTCACGATCTCAAAGGGGCGCTGGCCCCGCTCATCGGCTACTCCGAGGCGCTGGAGACCGACCTGGCTTCCATGTCGGATGACGAGGTACGGAAATGCGCTCGTGCGGTCGCCCAGCGCGGGCGCAAGATGAACCGCATCATTGACGAACTGCTGCTGTTGTCCGGCGTGCGCCGGATGAAGGTGGAGACCAGGCCGCTTGATATGGCCGCGATCGTGGCCGAGGCCCAGGCGCGCCTGACCGATCTGATCGAGAAACACGCCGCCGAGATCGTCCTGCCCACTACCTGGCCCACGGCGCTGGGCTATGGCCCGTGGGTGGAAGAGGTGTGGGTCAACTATATCAGCAATGCCATCCGCTACGGCGGTGATCCGCCGCGCATCGAACTGGGCGCGGACGTGCAGGCGGACGGGATGGTCAGTTTCTGGGTGCGCGACAACGGGCGCGGCATTCCGCTAGAGCAGCAGGGACGCCTGTTCGCCCCCTTCTCGCAGCCAGACCGTGTCGGTAGCGGTGGGCACGGCCTGGGGCTGTCCATTGTCCAGCGTATCGTCCAGGCGCTGGGTGGAGAGGTGGGCGTCGAGAGCGAGATCGGCCAGGGCAGCCGGTTCAGCTTCACCCTGCCCTCGGCGCAGGCCTGACACCAGGATACCAATAGGAGGAGCCGTGCGCGAAGAGGGGGCCATTTGTGTGCAGAACCTGCACAAGCGCTTCGGCGACGTCCTGGCCGTGCAGGGGATCAGCTTCGATGTACAACGGGGGGAGATCTTCAGCCTGCTCGGCCCTAACGGCGCCGGCAAGAGCACGACCATCTCCATCCTCTCCTGCCTCCTGACCCCCACCCAGGGGGACGCCCTGGTGATGGGCCACTCCGTTGTCCGCGAACCGAGGAAGGTCAGGGAGGAGATCGGCGTCGTTCCGCAGGAGATCGCCCTCTACGAGGACCTCTCGGCCCGCGAGAACCTGGACTTCTGGGGCAGGATGTACGGCCTGCGTGGTGCGGCGCTGAAGCAGCGCGTGGCAGAGGTCCTGGAGATCATCGGCCTGACCGACCGCCAGAAGGGCCGGGTGGGCAAGTTCTCCGGCGGGATGAAGCGCCGGTTGAATATCGGCATCGCCCTGCTGCACCGTCCGCAGGTCATCATCATGGACGAGCCGACGGTCGGCATCGACCCGCAGACCCGCCGCAATATCCTCGACAGCGTCAAGGAACTGAACCGCAACGGCACGACGACCCTCTACACGACCCACTACATGGAAGAGGCCCAGGAACTCTCCGACCACATTGCCATCATGGACCACGGCAAGATCATCGCCAGCGGTACGCACGAGGAGCTGGTCAGGATCGTGGGAGAGATGGATCGTCTCGATCTGGTGCTCAGCGGCGACGTGGAGCGGGTGCTGGGCGAGTGGCAGGGGATCGCCGGTGTGTGCCAGGCGACAGCGGCAGACGGTAAGCTCACGCTGCTGGTGGATGACAGTAACCTGGTCCTGCCGCGGCTGTTCGAGTCCGCCAACCGGCTGGGCGTGCGCATCACGTCGGTGGAGATCCAGGAGCCGAATCTGGAAGCAGTCTTCCTGCACCTGACGGGAAGGGCATTGCGTGACTGAAATGAAGGTACTGGATATCGCCTGGAAGGACCTGATCCGCTCCTTCCGCAGTCTGTTCTTCCTGTTCTTCGGCCTGGCCGTGCCGCTGTTGATGAGTGGACTGTTCTACCTGGCCTTCGGCGGCATCTCTTCTGACGATGAGGGTTTCGATCTTTCTGTGACCGAAGTGCAGGTGGTGAACCTGGACGAGGAGGGGTTCGGTGGCCAGCTCCTGGTGGGCATTCTGCAGGACGAGTCGTTGGCCGACCTGCTGCACGTGACGGCGGTGGACGACGCGGCCAGCGCCCGCGCAGCGGTGGATCGCCAGGAAGCCGGCGTTGCCGTGATCATCCCCTCCGACTTCACCGCCGCCGTGACCGACCCGCAAGGACAGGCAGCGGTCGAGGTCTACTGCGACCCCACGCTGACCCTCGGACCGGGCATCGTCGCCGGCATTGTCCGCCAGGTGGTGGACGGCTTCGCCGGCAGCCAG
>DAOTYW010000266.1:0-10451 GCA_034434755.1 Anaerolineae bacterium
CTTTCGCGATGATTATGACGCGGCGCTGGACAGTTACGGGCAGGCGCTGACGCTGTACCGCGCGGTGGGCGACCGGTTGGGCGAAGCGAACGTGCTGGCTTCATTAGGCCGTCTCTGTGTGGCGGATGAGCCGGAGAGGGCTGAGAGGTTACTGGCTCAAGCGGTGACAATCTACCAACAAATCGGCGATCGATACAGCGTTCCGGCGCAGATCGGGAACTTTGGTTGGGAACTGCTGCGGCGTGGTGAAAGAGACTGTGCCCGCCCGTACTTGTTGCGGGCGGCCGAGTTATTTGAGCGAATGGGACTGCTGGATTACGCAGAGCGCCATCGCAAGTACGCGAGCTAGCCGGTCTCTTTCGCGTAGTCATTAAGCGACTAAAGAAGCGTACCGGTTCTGCTTTTTTGGAAAATGCAGCAGGCTATGCGAAAAAACCTGCCCGCGATAACCAATTCGCGATAAGCGATAAGCGCTTACCGAGGGTAGGGCAGCCGCCGCCGTGGCTCCAGCCGCGCTAACCAACACCGCAGCAGCGCCAGCCCCAGCCGCCAGCGCAGCCGCCCCCAGCCCCGCACAACCCCCCTGAACCGCTCCCGCGCCGGCAGCGTCGGCCCGTAGTGCGCCGCCACGTACAACCCCACCAGACTGCCGATGTCTTCCGAGACATCGGCAGTCTGATCGCTCAGCTCCGCGCCGAACTCGCAGGCCGTGTCGCCCGCCCGCATCGCCACGCCCAGCCGCCGCCCCCAGCGCCGCAGCCGCCGGTAGAGGATCGTCACCGCCGTCAACGGCGGCAGCAGGCGCAGCCGCAGCCCGTCCACGGCCAGCCACCCGCCCACCGCCAGCGGCAGCGCCGCCAGCACGGCCAGCGCCCCCCAGCACCAGCCGCTCGTCCGCCGCCCGCCCGCCGGAGGCGCCGGCGTCACCGGCGCCTCCGGCCACTCGAGCGGCCCCAGCGCCTGCGGCCGCTCGAACGGCGGGCGGTTGCCGGTCGGCTCGAACTCGATCCAGCCGTAGCCCGGGAAGTAGACCTCGGCCCAGGCATGGGCGTTCGCCCCGACGACCACGAAGCGCGCCTCGTCAGCCTCGTACGTCCCGCTGGCATAGCCGACGACCAGCCGCGCCGGCAGCCCCGCCGCCCGCGCCAGCACGACCATCGCCGTGGCGTAATAGTCACAGTACCCCCGCCGCAGGTCGAACAGGAAGAAGTCAGCCACGTCGCGATCGGGCGGCGGCTGCGGCACGTCCAGGCTGTAGGGGAAGGCGCGCAGGTAGCCCTCGATGGCCAGCGCCCGCTCGTAGGGCGTCGGCGCGGTGGCGGTCAGGTCGCGGGCCAGCGTGCGCACGCGCTCCGGCAGCGTCTCCGGCAGTTCCAGGTAGCGGGCGCGCACCCAGGCCGGGTAGTCGCTGCCGGCGGCGCGCAGTTCCGCCTGGCTGACCAGTGGCACGAGCGACTGGGCGCGGTAGAGCCGCTCCTCGGACGAGACGGCGAACAGGTCCTCCACCGAGCGCCAGGCAACGCGAACATCCTGGTCTACCCACACGGGTTCGCCGGCCAGCGGCAGCAATCCGCCGGTCTCGCCGAGGAGCTGCACCTCCTGCTCCAGCAAGCGATAGTAGGGCAGGGTGGGGGAGATAATCGTCTGCCCGGCCGGGTATTCGAGCACGGTCGTCTCGCTCGTCGCCCAGCCAGAACCGGTGTAGCGGTCATAGGTATGCGTGCGCCAGTAGTGCTCGAGCGGCGGCTCGGCGACGTTGGGCCGCATGTCATCGGTGCGGACGACCATCACGACCTGGCGCAGTAGCTCTGGCGGCGAACCGACCAAGTAACCGCGCGGCAGGCCAGTCGTCCCGGCGCGGACGAAGGCAGGATCCACCGTCGGCGGGCGCGGTTCCAGACCGAGGGACTTAGCCACCAGCTCGCGGTCGCTCCGCTCCGTCCCGCCGAGCTGCTGGAAGAACCTGGCCACGTCGCGGACGGAGAACGCGGGCACGAGCAGGGCAATCAGCACCAGTCCGGCTGTGATCAACGTCACCGTCTCGATCAGCGATTTCCAGATGTCAGGCGAGAAGTCCACCCGGCCGAGGAGCCAGCGCTGCTCGCGCGCCTCGTGGAGCGAGAGCGCCGTCAGCAGCAGCGCCGCACCCAGGAACAGTAGGAGGATGTAGGGACGGGCGCCGGTGTAGTAGAGGTTGTAGGTCAACAAGGCGCCGGCGGGGAGCAGGCCGAGGATCGGCTGGCGGTAGCGACGGACAAGCCAAGCGGCCCACACGCTGACCAGCCAGAGGGCCATGCCCCAGACCAGCGCCGCCGCCGCGGGGTCGAAGGCCGGCTGGCCGACGCGCAGCGCCTGCAGCCAATCCGAGGCGCGGCCCACCAGCGTGGCGACGTCGGTCGTCAACTGGGTCAGCGCCAGTGGGACGAGGCGCCAATCCGGCAGCGGGCCACTGAACAGGTGCGCCGGGCGGGGGTCGGCGAACGCCCAGCGCGCCACCTGCCAGACGGTCATGGCGGCCCCGCGCCACACGGCAAACAGGTCACCCTCCAGCCGTCCGACGCGGACGAGGAGGAACGCGACTCCCCAGAGCAAGGCCAGCAGCGCAGCCAGCGGGGCACGCAGGCGCGTGCGCGCCGCCAGCCAGCTCAGCAGCGCGCCCATCGCGGCCATGCTCAGCAACAGGCCGACGTCCAGATCGCGGGTGACCCCAGCCAGCCCGAAGACCACGCAGCTCAGGGCAGCCAGCAACAGGGTCACCTGGAGCAAGGTCCACAGCCCGATCTTGGGCAGGATGCGGCTCAGGGCGCGCTTCATCCGGACACCACCTTCCACATCGTCTCGCGGGCCACGCGCCGCGAGGAGGAGCGCTCATCCAGCGCGACCCACCAAGGGGCGGGGTGGCCCGGACGGGCCTCGGGGCGGTCGAGTAGGTCACGAGTGACGACATAGTGCGCGACGCCCAGTTCGGCCAGTGACGAGCGGGCGCGTTCCGGCGGGGCCGCATCCGCGCCGAAGGAGCGCGGGTCGAGCAGAAAGACCGTCGGCGTGGCCCCGCCGCGCATCAGGCCCATCAGCGCGTCCAACCAGGCCCCGTCCACCGCCGGGGTGATGACGATCAGGCTAGTCGGTTGCCCCAGGGTGGGGCGCAGCGCCGCCAGGAGGTCGGCCAGTGGGCAGTTGCCGGGGGAGACCAGGACCAGGGCGTAGAGGATCTCCCAGCGCTGGCCGGCGCCGTCCCGCGGGGCCAGCCGGACCCAATGCTCGCCCTGGGCAGCCAATCCGACCGCCTTGCCGGCGCGCAGGCCGCGGTCGGCCAGCGAGGCAGCAAGGATGACGGCATGCTCCTCGGTGGTATCGGGGGGGCTGCCCACCTGGACAGCGCGGTCCATATCCAGGACGATCCACCAGTCACCGGCGGGCGCGCCGTCGAAGGTGCGCACGTAGAGGGAGTCGCGGTGGGCGGAGGTGCGCCAATGGATCCAGCGCAGGCTATCGCCGGGGGTATACTCGCGCACCGTCGCCGCGCTGACCGTCCGCTCCAGAGCAGCGGGGCGCGGGCGGCCCTCGGCAGCGCGCCCGCCAGCGGCGACCTCGATGGCCGGGAGGGGGACGATCGGCGGCAGGACCAGCAGCGGCACCGAGGCCGGGTAGTGCCGCGTGACCGAGTAGATGCCGAAGGGATCGCCGCTGTGTAAGGTGGTCGGGCCCAGGGTGAAAAGGCCACGCCGGGCGCAGATCGCGTCACTGTGCCAGCGGATCGAGGCGCGGTCGCCCACGCTGGTGGCGCGGTCGGTGCGGTAGCCGGGGAGGTTCGAGTGGTCCTCCAGGGCGAACCACAGCGCCGGCGCCCAGCCGTCGTTGGTGACAGTGAAGCGTTCGATCATGTGGTCGCCCACCTGCGCCCAGCCGAAGCGCATCTCGCGGGTCAGGTGCAGTCCACGGGCCAGCGAGCGGGCCCACAGGGTGCTGACCAGCCAGGCGCCGCCCAGGCCCAGGAGCAGGATCCACCAGCCGCGGTAGGGCGAGGTCAACTGCAGGAACAGCAGCAGGGCGACCAGAGCGGGCAGCACCCACGACTTCAGGCGCACGCTGGAGCGGGCAGCAACCTGGTTCATCTCTGCGCCATCGCACTGTGCGGCACCGGCGCCGTATCCAGGATCTCGCGGACGATGTCCTCGGCGCTGACATTGCGCAGGCGGGCCTGCGGGTTGAGGATGATCCGATGGGCCAGTGCGGGCAGGGCCAGGGCCTTGACATCGTCCGGCAGGACGTAATCGCGGCCCAGCAGCGCCGCCCGTGCCTGTCCCGTACGGTAGAGGGTCAGGCTGCCGCGCGGGCTGGCCCCCAGGTAGACATCGGCGTGACAGCGCGTCTGGTTGACCAGCTCGACGATGTACCGTTTGACCGCCGGGGCGACGTGAACGGACCTGATCCCCTCCTGCGCCTGGGTCAGCTCATCGGCGGAGACGACCGGCTGCAGCTCCTGGAGGGGGTGGCGGAACTGCTGCCGGTCGAGCACGTCCATCTCGTCGTCTGCGCCGGGGTAGCCGAGACGGATGCGCAACAGGAAGCGATCGAGTTGACCTTCGGGAAGGGGAAAGGTGCCCTCGTACTCGACCGGGTTCTGGGTCGCCAGGACCATGAAAGGGTGGGGGAGGGGGGATAGGTCCGACCGTCCACAGTGACCTGGCGCTCCTCCATGGCTTCCAACAGGGCAGCCTGGCTCTTGGGCGTGGCGCGGTTGATCTCGTCGGTGAGGACGATCTGGGCCATGAGCGGGCCGGGGTGGAACTCAAACTGGCGGGTGGCCTGGTTGAAGACGGAGACGCCGGTGATGTCGCCGGGCAGCATATCGGGAGTACACTGGATGCGGTTAAACGAGCAGCCGATGGAACGGGCTAGGCTGCGGGCGAGCATCGTCTTGCCGACGCCGGGGACATCCTCGATCAGCAAGTGACCCTGGCTGAGCAGGCCGATGACCGCCAGTTCGACGGCTTCCCGCTTGCCGACGATCACCCGTTCTACGTTGTCTATCACACGAGCAGCGAACGACTGGACGTGGGACACGGGAGGCTCCTTATGGGAAAGATGGGTTGATTATTATACTACTGCGAAGACGAAATGTTCATAACACGGATGGGATGGATTTACGGATGGAACACGGATGGGATAGAACACGGATGGGATGGACTTACGGATGGAACACGGATGGGATGGATTTACGGATTGGACGGATCGGATTTTGGGCAGTTGAAGGCTTCGTGATAGGTGCGGTCCAGCTCTTCATCGCTCAGGTGGGTATAGCGCTGGGTGGTGGTGACGGAGCGATGGCGGGCCAGTTCCTGGGCCAGGCGGAGGTTGCCACCACTGGCGCGGAGGACGACGGTGACGAAGTAGTGACGGAAGGTATGGGGAGTGATTGTGCCGCGCGCCGCGTTGCCGAGGGTCGCCACGGCCCACTGCTGGACGATCTTCTCGGCGGAGCGCGGGGAGAGGGGCAGGAGGCGGCATCCGGCGGCGCGGTCGTGACGGGCAAAGAGCGGCAGGCTGGTCAGCGGGCGACCCTGCACCCCGTCCAGTTCGGCGCGGGCGTCCAGGTAAGCGCGGAGGGCACGCAGGCTGCGCGCCGAGAAGCGCACCACCGCCTCACGATCGCCCTTGCCCAGGACGATAGCGCGGGCCTCATTCCAGTCGAGGTGGCCGCGGTCGAGGCGACAGGCCTCGGCGACGCGCAGGCCGGTATCAGCCAGGGTAAGGAGCAGCGCCCGATCACGGAGCATGCGCAATCTTTCTTGCATATCGTCGGGCGGGACAGCAGCGGCCTGTTCGACAGCGGACAGGATAGCCTCGATTTCCTGGTGGGGGAAGGGGGGGAGGCGGGTGGCTTCGCGGCGGGCGCGGCGCTGGCGCAGGCGCTTGAGGGCGGGCAGGTTGACCGCCGCCCAGTTCTCAGCGGCGGCGTACTCGTAGAAGCCGGAGAGGGCAGTCAAGTAGAGTCTCTCAGTAGCGACAGCGTCATCGCGCAGGGATTCGATGAACCAGCTCATCCATTCAACGGCCAGGGCGGACGTGGGCGTGGTGGCGGGGGGAACACCGTGCGTCTGGAGGGCGGCGGCGAAGCGCTGGACGGCCTGGGCGTAGGCCTTGTGGGTGAGGGGGCTGCGGCTCTGCTCCACGTCGGCTAGGTAGCGCTCCAGGGCTTGCTGGACAGTCAATTCATTGCCCATCGTCTGCTCCTTTATATGATTCGGATAAGGTTTACTATCCGAATCATATTATACCACCAATCCGTGCCATAGTCAAACACGGAACCACGGATTGCACGGATTGCACAGATTGCGCTGTTCTTCGTCCCCCCGTCTCCGCATCACCGCGTCTCCGTGTCCCCGCGTCTCCGCGTCTCCGCGTCACCTTGTCTCCTCGTCCTTCCCATGTTACAATACCCCATCGTCATGACAAACCAGAACAGCCCGCTCACCGGCAGAGAAAGAACGCTCGCCCTGGCCCTTTCCGGCCTGCTCGTCTTCTTCCTCTGCTTCGCCGCCGGCGTCCTCGCCCGGCAGATCCCCTCCATCCACCCCGCAAGCCGGACGGACACGCAGGAACCTGCCGTCTTCTGGGAGGTCTGGAATCTGCTGGAACAAACGTTCTATGGCGACCTGCCGGACGCGCAGCAACGCACCTACGGCGCCATCCGCGGCGCGCTGTCCACGCTGCACGACCCGTACACGGTCTTCCTGGAACCGCCAGGCGGCGAGATCGAGCGCGGCCAACTGGCCGGCGCCTACGGCGGCATCGGCGTGGAACTCTGGCGCGATGCCCAGGGCCGCGTGACCCTCTCCCCCTACCCCACCTCCCCCGCCCGCCAGGCCGGCGTACAGGAGGGTGACCTCCTGCTGGCCGTGGACGCGCAAGATGTGAACGCCCTGCCGCTGACCGGCATCGAAGCCCTCCTGCACGGCGAGGTCGGTTCCACCGTGACCCTGACCCTGTCCCGCCCCCCCACCCCGCCGTTCGACCTGCCGGTCACCCGCGCCGAGATCGAGCTGCCCAGCGTCTCCTACCGGCTCCTCGACCAGGATCCAACAATCGGCTACCTGCGCATCGCTTCGTTCACCGCGCGCACGTCCACCGAGACAGCAGAGGCGTTGACCGCCCTGCTCGACGCCGGCGCGACCCACCTAGTGCTCGACCTGCGCGACAACGGCGGCGGGCTGATCCAATCCGCCGTGGAAGTGGCCGACCAGTTTCTCGACCACGGGGCCATCCTGACCCAGGTACGTCGCAGCGGTGCGGAAACGTCCATGGCCACGCCCGGCGGCCTGGCCACCGACCTGCCGCTGGCCGTCCTGGTCAATCCCTCGACCGCCAGCGCCGCCGAGATCGTCGCCGGAGCGATCCAGGCCGGCGGGCGCGGCGTCCTGGTCGGCGAGCCCACCTACGGCAAAGGCTCTGTCCAGCTCATCTTCACCCTCTCCGACGGCTCCTCCCTGCACGTCACCTCGGCCATGTGGCTGCTGCCAGACGGCCAACCGATCCCCGCCGAGGGTCTTGCTCCCGATGTGCCCGTCGCCTCAACGGATGGCCTGCGGGACGAACCTCTCGAACGGGCCATTCGATATCTCCAGACAGGCAGGTAAAAACTATGGAAAATCGCCTGGTATCTATCGTCGTGCGGACATTGCTGATCCTCATTCTGCTGACCATGGTGGGCGCGGCGGCGTTCGCCGGCGGCTTCGGGCTGGCGACCCTGATCGGGCGCCAGGCCACGCCCGTCCCCCCGCCCTCGCCCACGACAGCGTCCGGCCAGACACAGGTTCAGCCGCCGCCCCCGTCGCCCCCGCCGACCACGGACGAGCAGACGTTCCAGCTCTTCTGGGAAGTGTGGAACATCGTCCAGCGGGAATACTACGGCGAATTGCCGGATATGCAGACCGTCACCTACGGCGCGATCCAGGGCATGTTGGAGACGTTGGACGATCCCTACACGTCGTTCATCGAGCCGAGCATTGCTGCGATCATCAACGAGGACGCCAGCGGCAGCTTCGAGGGCATCGGCGCGTACGTGCGCATGGGCGAGGACGGACGGCTGGAGCTGGTCAGCATCTTCGAGGGCTCGCCCGCCGAGGCTGCCGGCCTGCGCGCCGGCGACCGGGTGGTCGCCGTAGATGGCCAGTCCATCGTCGGCTACGGCATCTACGAGGCGATCGGTCTGATCCGCGGCCCGGCCGGCACGCCGGTCACGCTGACCATCGAGCGCGGCAGCGAAACGCCGTTCGACGTCACCGTCGTCCGCGCCCGACTGACCATCCCGCTGGTCGAATCGGAAATGCTGGATGGCAACGTCGCCTACATCCGCCTGACCGAGTTCAGCGCCACGGCCACCGAACAGATGGAAGCTGCCCTGGACGAACTCATGGCCCAGCGTCCGGTCGGGATCGTCCTCGACCTGCGCAACAACCCCGGTGGGTGGCTCGACCAGGCGGTGGAAGTCGCCGACCTGTTCCTGGGTAACGGCGTCGTGCTGATCGAGCGCTTCTCCGACGGCACGGAGAACGTCTTTCGCTCCTACGACGGCGAGGTCACCGAGGACATCCCCCTGGTGGTGCTGGTCAACGGCGGCACCGCCTCGGCGTCCGAGATCGTCGCCGGCGCGATCCAGGACCGCGGGCGCGGCATCCTGATCGGCGAGCAGACCTTCGGCAAGGGCTCCGTCCAGCGCCCATACACCCTCTCCGACGGATCGGAACTGCGGGTGACCATCGCCCGCTGGTTCACGCCCAACGACGTGGCGATCCACGGGCAAGGACTCACACCGGACATCGTCGTGCCGATCCCGGAGGACACGCCGGCCGGCCAGGACCCGCAGCTCGAGCGGGCCGTCCAGTACCTGTTGACCGGAGAATAGGTGAGCGAGATCAAGATCGTGGCCACCAACCGGCGGGCCACGCACGACTACCATATCGAGGATCGCTACGAAGCGGGGCTGGCGCTGACCGGCACGGAGATCAAGTCGGTGCGCGCCGGCCAGGTCAACCTCCGCGAGGGGTACGTCCAGCCCCGTGACGGCGAATTGTGGTTAGTCGGCGTGCACATCGCCGTCTACGATCCCGCCGGACGGCACGGCCACGACCCGCTGCGCCCGCGCAAGCTGCTGATGCACCGCAAGGAGATCGCCCGGCTGACGGAACGGGCGCGGGAGCGGGGCTATTCTATCGTCCCGTTGAAGATGTACCTGAAACAAGGCCGGGCCAAGCTCGAGATCGCCCTCGCCCGCGGCAAGCGGCTGTACGACAAGCGGGAGGCAATCGCCCGGCGGGACGTCGAGCGCGAGGTACGGCGCGAGTGGAAGGAGCACATTCGGTGACCCTCCCCACCCTACTGACCGCGGACGGCGCGCGGATCGTCTCGATCCGTCAGATCAATAACCTGCCGGTCGAGCAGAAGGAGGCGATCTACCGCTCGCTGATCCCCGAAGAGGCGCTGCGCCGTTTCGGCATCCCGCCCTCCCTGAGCCACGACGGGCGCCCGTTGTGGGCCTACATCGGCGAGCCGAACACCGGATCCGTCTCGCTGACCCTGAAGCACCATCCGGAGGCCCGCGATCCCGTGCTCTATCTGGAGCTGGCCGACACGTTGAACAACCAGTTGGAAGTGCTGCTCTTCGTCATCAACGACATCGAATCGCCGCGCTTCGACGTGGACGTCACGCCGGACGGGCAGCCGACGAACTTCGGCACCAGCGGTCGGCATGTTGCCGAAGAGGTGCGGGCGATGGAGGCGGGGCTGGCACCGGGCCAGGTGCTGCCGGGCGCCAGCCTCTCGCGCCGGCTGATTCCCCGCTTCGAGGAGTTCGTCCGCCGGCTGGGCCACGACCGCTTCCACATCCAACCTCTGGCCTACCACAACGCCATCCTGTTCGAGCGCTATGGCTTTGCCTACTCCATCGGTCAGGGAAAGATGGAATGGATCCACCACGAGTTCCGGCCTGGCGGGCTGTTGCATCGGCGGA
Source organism: Anaerolineae bacterium (assembly GCA_034434755.1). Lineage (GTDB taxonomy): Bacteria > Chloroflexota > Anaerolineae > B4-G1 > DUEL01 > DAOTYW01. Next base: position 10,013 of record DAOTYW010000266.1, read on the forward strand.
TGGACGGCTCGACCCCCTTCCGACGGCCAGGCATGGAAGCGACCGTGCGCGGGCGAAGCTGGGCGATCCACGATGGCATCCTGGGCGAACCGTTCACCGGCGTGCGGATGTACAAGCGGATCGGCATCCACGCCGGCGCGTGCACCTTCCCGGATGCGGCATGGTAAACACGGCAGAATGCCTTGACAGAACCCACGGCTCGCGTTATAATCTGCCCACCTGGCAGGTTACCCGCTATCCTCCCGCAGGTTAGGACGGGGCCAGGGTAGGAATCAACCTGAGGTGAGAGATTGAGCGAGGAATACACCGATCAGACACCACCGACATCCATTACCGACCTGCACCCGAAGATGCAACTGGAGGGCGTCGTCCGCAAGGTGACCCTTTACGGCGCCATGGTGGACATCGGCGTGGGACGTGATGGGCTGGTCCACATCTC
>DAOTYW010000267.1:0-20548 GCA_034434755.1 Anaerolineae bacterium
CGTATCGGCGCTGAAGACCGTTCCCGCCAGGTTCAGGCCGGCGCCGGCGGTGTAGGTGGTGTCGTTGTCCACCCCGTCGGCAAAGCCGGCCGGGATGCCGATCAGGCCGCCCCAGGGGGCTCTGGCGGCATAGAGGGCGTAGGGGGCGGCGGTGAGCGCCTGGCGCGGGGAGAGAGGGGTGTAGGAGCCGCTCCCGGCCGGGCAGCGCACCTCGATGTCCAGCCAGCGGGCGTCGCCCTGGAACGCCGCGTCGCCGAAGTCCAGATCGGCGACGGTGAAGTAGCCGTTGCTGACCGGGACGGCGGCACGGGTCTGCGTGCCGATCGGCGTGCCGCCCGTGGCGGCATCGTAGAGGCTGAACTGGAAGTCACAGGTATCGTCGACGGGGCTGCCGTTGCTCTGCAGTTGTCCCTGGTAGGTGAAGCCTGTGCCGAGCGGAACCGCAGCGGCCTGGAGGCCCACTTCGTCCTCCGGTATGGGCGGCTGGGTGCCCTGGGCCAGGCCCGGTCCCACCGCCAACGCCAGCAAGAGCGTGGCCAGCAGGCAACCAATGAGTATTCGTTTGTTTTCCATTTCGTACCTCCTTTTGATTTTTCTAGAAACTTCGCTTCATTGCCCCTTTGTCGCCAGCGGCAGGAAGACCTGCCTGCTGTGGGCACCGGAATGTGGACGGGCCTTGGGTTTCGATCATAGTTCCATCATAGCACCATGACCGTCCGAGAATCGTCCGCCAAGCGTCCGACGGAGGGAATTCAGGTCATGTTACGCCGGTTTTCTACCTGCCGGAGTTTGGCTGCACGATGAGGGCGCGCTCGATCTGCGCGGTGGCGATGGCGGCGGTCATCAACCAGCCGCCCTAGGCGCCCTGGCGGTTCAGCGTGTAGCGGTCGGTGGTGGCGGGCATGGCGACGTCGGTCATTTCCACCTGCGCGGAGAGGCCCGGGCTGTGTTGCTCCAGCCGCGCCAGCAGTTCTGCCGCAACGCGCTTCTTCTCGGCGTTGTAGACGGCGCGGTCGCGCTGGTGCAGCTTGTTCCGGTTGTCTCAGTCAGCCTCGAACGCTGCCTGCACCACCGTCTTACCCGGCGGGGCGAAGCGGGGGCCGTAGTTGAAGATGCGCAGCGAGATCACCTCGACCGTCTGGCGACCCACGGCGATAGGGTGCTCCAGCACGATCATGTGGGTGGACGGTTCATCGGGGAACGTCCGCGCCACGCCGTAGCTGGCCGTGAAGGAGTAGATGCCGCCTTCGAGCAGATAGTCGCCGCCCCGCTACCCGGCGACCACGCTGCCCGGTACTGAAATGCTATTGTCCATACTTGACACAAGACAAGAAGTTGTGTTATTATACCTGGCGACAGAAGGCCGTGGCCAAGACAGAATGGGTGCATATGCTGGCAGAACCGCGCTCAGGGCGAGACGCTCCCTGCCCAAGAGGGCGATTGGAAGGCCCCCCATAACTCTGGTGGTTCAAACAGAAAGGAGGAACAAAAAATGAACGCCAGAAAATCCTGTCTTTCCATGGTGAGCCTGCTATTGGTGATGGTCCTGTTGGCATTGCCAACACCCGGCCACACGACCCACGCTTCTGCGCCCCCTCCTGCTCCCAGCCTCCAGCCGGATCGCGTCGTGATTGGCACAAGCCGCGAACCCACGAATCTGTATATCTACGGTGGTGACTTCTGGTTAGCCACAACCCACTTCTGGAGCGCCATCTACGACGGCCCGATTGACACCGTCTCCTTCGCCTATCAGCCTGTCATCCTGGAGCGCCTGCCCTCACTGACCAACGGGGACCTGCAGATCCGCCGCGTCAATGTGGGCGTCGGCAGTCGCGTGCTCGCCGGTTCCGATGACAACGGCAACGGCGTGCTCGACGTGACAGACTCCTATGATACGCCGATAGACCTGACCACCGGCATCACCACTCCCGTCTGGCTGCGCCCCGCCGGCTGCTACAGCAACGCCTGCGCTGTGCCCTGGCTGCCCAGCAGCGGCACACTCCAGATGGAGCAGATGGTCGCCACCTTCAGGATCGCCGGGGGCGTGACCTGGGCCGATGGCACCCCCGTGACCGCAGCGGACTCGGTGTACTCCTTTGAGCTGTGCATGGACCCCGAAACGCCTGCCTGTGGCTCCTCCTACATTGGGGAACGCACGGCTTCCTATGTAGCAGAGGGCGAGCGGACCGTGGTCTGGACCGGCCTGCCGGGCTACCGCTACAGCGCCTACCTCACCAACTTCTGGACTCCTCTGCCGGAGCACCTGTGGGGCAGCCTGAGCGCGGGCGAACTGGTCACGGCTACGATCAGCAGCCGCACCCCCATCGGCTATGGCCCCTATACGGTGCAGGAATGGACTCCCGGCGAGGCGATCACCCTCACCGCCAACTCCCACTACTTCCGCGCTGGCGAGGGCCTGCCGCGTATTCCAACCCTTGTCTTTCGCTTCTACGAGACCGCACAGGGTGCCCTGGACGCCCTGCTGGCGGGCCAGGTGGACGTATTGACACAGGATAACGACCTGAATTCGGTCATGCCCCAATTGCTCGACCTGGAGGGGGAGGGCCTGCTCCGCGTCAACATCCGCACCGGCACGGCTTTCGAGCACGCCGACTTTGGCATCAACCCGGTGGAGAGCTACGTTCGGCCCGATTTCTTCGAGGACGCCCGGATGCGCCAGGCGATCGCCATGTGCCTGGATCGCCAGGCGGTGATTGACGAATTCCTCTATGGGGCATCGGTCGTCCCCGCCACCTATATCCCGCCGGACCATCCGCTCTACCCCGCCGGCCTGACCCTCTGGCCCTACAACCCCATCTCGGCGACGCTCCTGCTGGAGCAGATGGGCTGGACAGACCAGGATCACGACGGCATCCGCGAGTGCCATGGCTGCAACGTCGCAGGCGCTACCGAGGGGACGCCCCTGGCCTTCCGTTGGACGAGCACAACGGCTCCAATGCGGGTGGCTTACATGCAGAGATTCGGGGACAACCTGGCCACCTGCGGCATCAGCGTCACGCTCGAGAACATCCCCGCCTCGGAGTTCTTCGCTGATGGCCCGGAAGGCCCGCTCTTTGGCCGCCACTTTGACGTGGGCTCCTTCACCTGGCTGACCGGCATCGAGCCGCCGTGTGAGCTGTACATGAGCGACCAGATCCCCGCTGAGGAGAACGGTTGGGCTGGCCACAACAACATCGGCTATACGAACCCCGCCTTTGATGCCGCCTGTTCCGGGGCGCTGCAATCTCTGCCGGGCACGCCGACATACGTCGCCGCTCACCAGGCCGCGCTGCGGATCGTGGGCGAGGAACTGCCCACGGTGCCTCTCTACCTGCGAGTGTGGATCAACGCCAGCCAGCCACGGCTGGTGGGCCTGTCCATCCCCACTGAGGGCAGCGAACTCTACAACGTCGAAGAGTGGACCTTCCTGGTAGACGGTTCGCCACCGACCGGGACGCTGCGGGCCGGCGACGGAAGCCAGACGGCAAACGATGTCAGCCTGACCCTCCATCTGACGGCCAGCGATGCGGGCGGCGGCAGCGTGCAATGGATGCTCGTGCGCGAGGAGGCCTGGGATGGGCTGGCCTGGAGCACCGTCAACCAGAGTGGCTGGGTGAGCAACACCACGCCCTACTCCTGGACGCTGGCAGCAACCCCCGGCGCCCATTACTTGAGCGCCTACTGGATGGACGATAGCGGCAACATCTCGCCGCTGCCCGGTCAGACGATCGTCAACTATACGCCGGACAGCGTGGATATTGCCGGTGGGGCAATCCACGTCTACCGGCTGCGCATGCAGGCCGGGGAGTCGTTCACGGCCACATTGACCACCCAGAGTGGTGACGCTGACCTGTACGTCTGGAGCCCGGGCAACGACGGCCCGCCGGATGCCTACAGCCACGAAGAAGGCACCGCCATCGACCAGGTCGTTATCAGTAATGCGGAAGAAGGGGATTACCACATCGAAGTCCACGGCTACGCCGCTTCCTCCGCCTATCACCTGGACCTGACCGCCCCACCCCTGACCATCCGCCGCGCCCGCCTGTCCCCGGCCGCGCCGACGACCAAGACCGTCCCCGACGCGCCGCTCACCACGGCCGTGCCTGACGACACGCCACTCGCTGCGCCCGGCGGCCGGCCGGCGACCGTGGTCCTCCGCTCGCCTCTGGAGCGCCTGGCAAACGGTGGGCATCAGGCGCCGCTCAGCGTCCTGGTGTACGACTCGCATCAGCGGCCGGCGGCCGATGGGACAGCAGTGACCTTCACCACCACGCTGGGGCACTTTGCCGAGAGCGGCGCCGCCACGGCCACGCAAGAGTTGAGCGGCGGTGTCGCCCACATCACCCTGGTCTCGGGCGACGAAGCGGGCCAGGCTCAGGTCACCGCGCTGGCGGGGGAGGTGCAGGGCACGCTGAACATCCCTATCTACCAGGTCTATCCCATCTACCTGCCCCTGGTACTGCGCGGCAGGCCGTGAGCCATGCGGACGGAGTGGGTGACAACCACTCCGTCCCCTGGCCAATGTAGCCAGAGAAGCCCCGACCGGACACGGTCGGGGCTTTGCGCTCCCGCCGGGTCTGCGCGGGCGAAGCGGCACTCTGCACGGGTGTTCGAAGCAGAAGCGATTTAGGCTACGTCGATGCTGCTTTTCTCGCCCGGAGTCGATGCTTTAGCCGGTTTGATCCACGTCCGCACCGGCTAAAGCCTCGACTCCGTCCCCAGGTTGGGATTTACTTCGAAATCCCTGCACCCCTCTGACTTGCATACCTGCCCCCTGGTGCTACAATACCCCCGCTGGTTCGCCAGCGACTACACCCAAGGGAGTGCACGATGTCTGACCAACCTCATTCCGATTTCCTCTTCCGTGGCGACCTGGAGGAGGTCGAGCCGTTCGTCGCCGAGCTGATCGAATGGGAGGCAGAGCGCCAGGCGCGCAAGCTGATCCTCATCCCCTCCGAATCCACTGCCCCCCGCGCCGTGCGTGAGGCGCTGGGTTCGGTCTTCCAGAACGTCTATGCCGAAGGCTATCCCCCGCTGCGCATGACCCGCGACCCCGAGGAGCGGCTGCGCGACGTGGCCTGGCAGTTGGCTTTCTATCGCCGCTACGCCGACCGGCGCTTCTACAAGGGGGTGGACTACGTCCACCTGGTCGAGTGCCTGGCCCAGCGGCGCTGCGCCGAGCTGTTCGCCCACGATGCGCTGCGGCCGGAGCACATCTTCGTCAACGTCCAGCCGCTCTCCGGCGCGGCGGCCAACCTGGGCGTCTACTGGGCGCTGATGCGGCCCGGCGACACGCTGATGGGCATGCACCTGTTCCAGGGCGGCCACCTGACCCACGGCTCGGAGTTCAACATCTCCGGGCGGCGCTACCGGGTGGTCTCCTACGGCGTGGACGCCAGGACCGAGCGGCTGGACTACGACCAGATCCGCGATCTGGCCCGTCAGCACCGCCCGCGGGTGATCGTCGCCGGCTATACCTCCTATTCCTGGGCGCCCGACTGGGCCGCCTTCCGCGCCATCGCTGACGAGGTCGGCGCTTACCTGGTGGCCGACATCGCCCACACTGCCGGCATGGCCGCCGCCGGTGTCTACCCCAATCCGGTCGGCATCGCCCACGTGACCGCCTTCACCACTCACAAGACGATGTGCGGCCCGCGCGGCGCGGTCATCCTGACCACCGATGAGGAGCTGGCCCAGGCGATTGACATGGCGATCTTCCCCGGCGAGCAGGGCGGCCCGCACGTCAACAAGTTCGCCGCCATGGCGGTCGCTTTCACCCTGGCCAACACCGAGCAGTTCCGCCAGCTCCAGCGACAGATCGTCGCCAACGCCCAGGCGCTGGCCGCCGGGCTGCAGAAACGCGGCCTGCGACTGGCCTACGGCGGCACGGACACCCACTTGATGCTGCTCGACCTGAAGTCCATTCCCTCCGATACCGGCTTCCCGCTGTGGGGCGAACCATCGGTGCGCATCCTCGACCTGGCGGGGATCGTCGCCAACAAGAACACCATCCCCGGCGACACTGAGACCGCCCTGGCGACCGGCGTCCGCCTGGGCACTCCCTGGGTCACCCAGCGCGGGCTGGACGGGGCGGACATGGACACGCTGGCCGGGCTGATCCACCGCCTGCTGACGAACATCAAGCCATTCGCCTACCACGGGCTGGCGGGCACGCTGCCGCGCGGCAAGGTCGAACTCGACGTGCTGGAGGAGGTGCGCGAGGGCGTGGCGGCGCTGGCGGAGAAGGCGGGAGTGGATTTCGAGTATCGGAAGAGTGGGTATCCGCATTTTGCGACGCGGGGACGCGGAGACGCAGAGATGCAGGGACGCAGGGACGCGGAGACGCGGGGACTGCGGGTGATCGGCTGGCGGGCACGGCAGTTCGTCCAGCAGGTGGTCACCGCCAACGTCGCCGGGCTGACCGCCGGCGACTCGCTGGTCGCCTACATGCTCGACCGGCGCGGCCAGCTTATGGACGAGGTGGTAGTGGAGCGGGAGGAGGCGGACGAGTGGGGCCGCGACCGCTACCTGCTCACCCCCACGCCGCAGAACGCCGACCGCGTCGCTTCCTGGTTGCGCAACCTGGCCGACGGCTACGTGCTCTTCGACGACGGCGATGTGTTCCGCAAGGTGGAGGGGCCGGTGGTGGTGGAGGAGGCGCGGGGACGCGGGGACGCGGAGGCGCGGGGACGCGGGGACGCGGAGACGCGGGGACAGGGAGACGCGGAGACGCGGGGACAGGGAGACGCGGAGACGGGGGATGTCGGTAGGCTGTTGGAGCGATACCCGGAGCGGTTCGATCTGACCAAGCCCTACTTCATCGGCCAATCCACCCTCACGCCTCACGTTTCACGTTTCACGCCTCACGTTTCACGTTTCACGCCTCACGTTTCACGTTTCACGCCCCACGCCGAATGGCGCTGGGAACCGCCCCAGTTCCCGGTCAAGCACACCGGCCTGCACGCCGTCCACAAGGCGCTGGGTGGCAAGATGGTGCCCTTCGCCGGCTGGGACATGCCGGTCTGGTACACCTCGGTGAGTGACGAACACCGCGCCGTGCGCGAGACCGCCGGCCTGTTCGACGTCTCCCACATGGGCGCCTTCGAGGTCGCCGGCCCGCACGCCACCGCCTTCCTGGACACGGTGCTCTCCAACTACGCCGCCTGGCTGGAGGACGGTCAGTCGTGCTACGCCTACCTGCTCGACCCCGACGGGGGAGTGATTGATGACGTGATGATCTATCGTCGCCGCGCCGATCTCTATCTGATGGTAGTCAACGCGGCGAACGAGGACAAGGACTGGGACTGGCTGAACGCGGTCAACGAGCGGCGGGTGCTGATCGACCGCCAGCGCCCGTGGCTGCAGGTGGAGGCGTCGGCGACCCTGCGCAACCTGAAGGACCCGTCGTCAGGCGAGCGAGAGAAGCGGGACATCGCCCTGCAGGGGCCGGCGTCCCTGCCCACGCTGCAGGCGCTCACCGACGACCCGGCGTTGAAGGCGGCGCTGGCGCGCGTCCGCCGTACCGACCTGATCGAGTGCGAACTGGCCGGCATCCCGCTGGTCGTCGCCCGCACCGGCTACACCGGCGAGGCGTGGGGCTTCGAGATCTTTGTCCATCCCGACCAGATCGTGCCGTTGTGGGAGGCGATCCTGGAGGCGGGCGCGCCGTTCGGGGTCAAACCGGCCGGCCTGGCGGCAAGGGATTCCACCCGCACCGAAGCCGGTCTGCCGCTCTACGGCCACGAGCTGGCCGGCCCGTTCGACGTCTCGCCCATCGAGGCCGGCTTCCCCGGCTACGTCAAGTATCACAAGCCCTTCTTCATCGGTCGCGACGCGCTGCTGGCCCGCGAGAAGGGGCGCAGCCGCGAGATCATCCGCTTCCGCGTCAATGAGAAGGGCGTCCGCCGCCCGCAGACCGGCGACCCTGTGGTCAACAAGAAGGGACAGCTCGTCGGCCAGGTCACCAGTTGCTCGATTGACGTGGAGGGCTACCTGCTGGGGTTGGCGATCGTCAAGAAACAGGTCAACGTGCCGGGCACGCCGATCGCCATCTTCCCGCTGGGCGGCAAGCCGCTGGCGGAAGCGACCGCCGAGGACCGCACGACCCTGCCCGTCGAGGCGACGGTGCTGACGAGGTTCCCGCGCAAGGAAGGACGGACGACAGGGGAATAAGCTGATTGACTGACAAAACTCGTCCATCAGTCGCATGCAGAAGAGCGGCCACGGATGAATACAGATGCACATCAATTTCGGACCGGTCTCGCCTCTTCCTGCACCGCTCATCTGTGTGAATCGGTGTGCATCCGTGGTCGAGAATGGATCGCCTGCGACCCTTAGGTCGAAGGGCAGATTTGTCAGTCGACCAGGGGGGAATGAGTCTGTTATGCGTTTCGCAGGATCACCTCTGACTCGCAGAGTTCGAAGTCATGCGAGGAACTGCGGCGGCGGCGGAGCACGTTGATCTCGACGAGCCGATAGCCCGCTCTTTCGCCTAGCTCGGCCAAGATGTCGGGGACAGGGACCTTGATGCCGCTATGGGCAGACTCGCCGACCACCAGGACGAAGCAGGCTTCGGGCTTGAGCAAGGGCCTGACGGCCTTCAGTACCCTGAGCATACCACCAAAATACTGGGTGGTCATGAATGCGTAATCCCACCCCCAGTTCTTGTCGCGGTGGACCTCCTTGAGGTCTGCCGCGATCCGTTGGATGCTGGCGACTTCCCTCACTTCCTCAGAATCGCTGACATCCTTGTACATCGCCTTGGCGTCACAGATCAGCATGGCTTTTCTCAACCGGCGCAGTTCCTCCATGCTGTTGACGTAGCGCAGGAAGAACAGCTCCATCCGCGTCTGCATCGTGTAGTCGAGGTTGTTCAGATAGGGCGGCGAGGTAACGGCCAGGGAAGCAGGGAGTAGATCGTCGCGCAGATTCTCGACGGTCCTGGCATCGCGGAGGTGTATCCGTCCTTCTCCCATATGGTTGGCTGAGTGGAGGTATTCCAGGTCGAGGGCGATCTTGGTGATTTTCTGGGCGAACAGATCGTAGACAGGGGCGTCTTCTTGGCGCGTGTTCGACCCGAAAGCATGGGGGGTCAGCTTCATATTAGAGACCGGGCGCAGAATCGCGGCCAGGGCGAGCAAAAAATGCGGGCGGATGCGTGTTGGAACGTCCCTTTCGATCAAATGCCTGAGCACGAGCACCTTCTGCACGACTGGCTGGCTCATCCACTCGTATAGCCTGGGCATGCGCGGTTCGTCTGCCTCCTTTAGGATTGCTTGAGTCTGATCAGTCGCCTCGGGAGGCAGGGCTTGCTTGAAGAGATCACGCTCCACCGAAAGGCTCTTGAGCAGCGGCTCTGCTTCTTCGAGCACACGGTTCAGGGATGCTCTGAATGCCTTCAAATCTACGCCCCAATCCAGCTTGACCTGGGCAGCAAAGCAGAGGAAGGGGTTGATCTCGAGCCCGAGACCGTTCACGCCGCGTAAGACACTGGCCACAACCGTTGTTCCCGTTCCTGAGAAAGGATCGAGGACGGTATTGCCCGCTGTGATGCCAAAGCGCTCCAGCGCTTCGACGATCAGGGGCTCTGAATAGGCCTCCGGCATGAGATACCAGTCGTGCACACATAAACCACGGTTCAAGACGGCAGTTGGGTTGAGCGGAGAGGCTGGTTCTCTAACGGAAAGCTCCGCTGGTGTTGCTCCGGTGGGTGAACGGCTGGATTGAGCGTGCTCTTGCAGATAGGTCTGGACGTCCGCTTTGCGGAAGCGTCTCTCGTTCCGCCCGCCGATCCGGTAGCAGGGAAGCTCGCCGCGATCAGTCAAGGCTCGGACGGTATTCTGCGAGATTTTGAGGTACGCCGCGACCTCGGCGACGGTCATCAATTCCTCCGCTGCGTGCGGGGAGTAGGATTTGGATTGCTCGGTCACGGTGTCCTCCTATCTACCTGAGGGGATCGAATCGCCGAAGTTACCATTTGTTGTCGTTTATTGTAGTTTAATCCACGGATTTGTCAAGTTCATCGAACGATGGTCGCGATCTTTCTGGGCATTGACGTCGGCTCGACGACGGTCAAGGTCGTCGTCGTGGACGAGGCTGGCCTCCTGCTCGACCACGCCTACGTCCCCGCCCGCGGACAGCCGGCACGGGTGCTGCAGGAGACGCTGACCCGCCTGGGCGCGCGCTGGGACGGGTCGCGCGTGGCCGGCGCAGGACTGACCGGTTCCGGCAGCGGGCGGTTGGCCCCCCTGCTGGGCGGCCTGCACGTCAACGAGCTGATGGCGCAGGCCCGCGCCCTGGAGGCCTACGCCCCGCACGCACGCACCGTTGTCGAGATGGGCGGGCAGGATAGCAAGCTGCTCCTCCTCGAACCGGCGGCGGACGGGGATTGCGCTGCTGCTGGTCTGGGTGACGCTGCTGCTGCGGAGAAGCCAGTTGCCGGTCACCTTGCGCATGTTCTTCCTCGACGGCTTGCCCTGGTTGATCGTCGGGCTGGTCGTCGGCGGGGCGGTGGAGAACGGCTTGCCCCTGCTGGTGGCGTGGGCCGTGCGCGGCGTGTCTCCGCCGCCGGGGTGGTGGGGGAGCAGCCGCTGGCTGGGCGCGCTGGGCGGGGCTTCGCTGATGGATTACCTCTACTGCCGGCGGCGCGGGCTGCTGGTGGGACGGGCGTTCGATCTCTTCGCCGTGCCGCTGCCGCTGGCCGTGGCGCGGGTGGGCTGCCTGCTGAACGGCTGCTGCTACGGCCGGGAGACGAGTGCCTGGCCCGCGCTGGTGCCGCCCGGCGAAGGCGGCGTCTGGGCCCGCCGCTACCCGACGCAACTGGCGGATATCCTGGCCAACCTGCTCATCTTCGCCCTGCTGTACGCTGGCTGCATGCGCATTCTGGCCGTCTCTACGCCGCCCATCACCGATACCGATACGATGCGGGAGACGTTCATGGTCACCGCCACATCCACGGTCAGCCCGACGGTCTGGGCCGACACCTTCGGCCTGGCTCTGGCCCCGGCGTATCGGCTGCGGGAGGGTTTCGCGATGTATCTGCCGCTGGTGCTGCGCCTGCATTGACATGACTGCCAGGCCTGCTGTCTTCGTCACCCGGCGCATCCCCGAAGCCGGCCTCCGGCAGGTGCGCGAAGCCTGTGATGCGCGCCTGTGGGAAGGGGAACTGCCGCCGCCCCGCCAGGTTATCCTGCGCGAGGTGGCCGCATGTGACGGGCTGCTCTCCTTGCTCACCGACCCGCTCGACGCGGAGGTGATCGCAGCGGGCGAGCGCCTGCGCGTGATCAGCCAGTTCGCCGTGGGGGTGGATAACATCGCCCTGGCCGCCGCCACGGCGCGAGGCATCCCGGTGGGACACACGCCGGGCGTGCTCACCGAGGCCACAGCCGACCTGACCTTCGCCCTGCTGATGGCCGCCGCCCGGCGCATACCGGAGGGGATCGAGGCCGTGCGCGCCGGTCGGTGGCGCACCTGGGAGCCGCTGGGCTTCCTGGGGGCCGAGGTTTGGGGGGCGACGCTGGGCATCGTCGGCCTGGGGCGCATCGGGACGGCGGTGGCGCGGCGGGCGCAGGGGTTCGCCATGCGCATCCTCTACTCTGATCCTGCCTGCCGGCCGCCGGCGGAGCCGGACCTGGCGTGCGTGCCGCTGGAGGAACTGCTGGCCCGCGCCGACTTCGTCACCCTGCACTGCCCGCTGACCCCTGCCACCTACCATCTGCTGGACGAGGCGGCGCTGCGGCGGATGAAGCGCACGGCGGTGCTGGTCAACACCGCCCGCGGTCCCATCGTGGACACGGGCGCGCTGGAGCGGGCGCTGCGCGAGGGCTGGATCGCGGCGGCGGCGCTGGACGTGACCGACCCGGAGCCGCTGCCGCCCGACCACCCGCTGCTGGCGCTGCCCAACTGCCTGGTTGTGCCGCACATCGGCAGCGCCACCGTGGCAGCGCGCGACCGTATGGCGATCATGGCGGCGGAGAACCTGCTGGCCGGGCTGCGGGGGGAGCGGCTGCCGTACTGCGCGAATCCGGAGGTGTATGACGCGGGGACGCGGTGAGGGGGAGACGCGGTGACGCGGTGACGCGGTGAATCTCCGTGTCACCGTGTCACCTTGCACCGCGTCTCCCCCTCACCGCGTCACCGCGTCACCGCGTCACCTAGAGCGGCATCATCACCAGCCCACTGATGATCTTGGGGTAGAAGTCGGTTGACTTCTGGGGCATCTTCTCGCCGGCGGCGGTGCAGGCGCGCACCTGTTCCATGCGCGTTGGGTTGACCAGCAGCAGGAATTGGGCCTCACCGCTGTTGACTGCTTCGTAGCCGGGGTCGGGATCGCGCAGGTAATCCAGGTTCTCCTTCCGCTCGACCGCGCCCTTGTCAATCCCCAGCACGCGCTCGATGAACAGCTCGTGCAGCACGGCCACATCCAGCAGCCGCCAATCGGCGGCCCGCTCCGGAAGCAGTTGGGCCAGCACCGCCGGGTCGCGCAGGGTCAGCACGGCATAGGTGCCGTCGTAAAAGCCGAAACGGGGGTGGTCGGGCGTCGCGGCAGCCAGCGCCCGCTCCAGCGCCACCCGGTCAGTGGCCGGTTCGACCTCGAAGTACTCCCGTGCCCGCTCCAGCGCCTCCCTGGAGCCCATCGCCCGGTATGAGTGGATCAGTCGGTGGGTGGGCAGGATCACCAGGCCGGGGTCGCTCATACTGACCAGCGTGACCTGGGTGAAGTTGAAGCCGGCGTCGGCGGGGGCATCCGGGTGCTGCTGACGCATCTCGTCGCGGTAGTTGAGCGCCGTCTCGTAGCGGTGGTGGCCGTCGGCGATGATCAGGTTCCGTTTGGCGGCCATTTCCTCCACCGCAGCGGCGATGATCGCCGGGTCGCTGACGACCCAGAAGCGCTGCTCGACCGCGCTCTCGATCACCTGCTCGCGGACGACCAGCGGCGCGTGGGCAGCCAGGTACGGATCGAGGATGCCGTTGACGCGGTTCCCCTCGTCGGGGTAGAGGATGAAGATGTGCTCCCAGGCCGTCCGCGTGGCGCGGGTCAGGTTGAGCCGGTCCACTTTGGGCCCGCTGAGGGTGCGCTCGTGGGGCAGGATGATCCCCTCGTCGAAGCGGGTCAGTTGCAGCGCGGCGGTCAGCCCGCGGCGGGTGTGCGTCCGCCCGTCGGGCGTGACGAAGCGCTGCTCCAGCACGTAGAGAGCCGGCTGCGCCTCCCGCATCAGCACCCCTTCCGCCAGCCAGGTCTGGGCGTAACAGCGGGCGCGGGTATAGACGTTGTCGGCCTCGCTGTCCTGGGTGGTCTTCTTGCCCAGGATGATGCGGCAGAAGTTGTATGGACTCAGCGCGTAGTAGCGCTCCTGTTCCAGCTCGTGGATGCGGTCGTAGGGTTGGGTGATCACCGTGGAGAGATCGCCGATCCTCTGCGGATTGTAGCGCAGGCCGCGAAAGGCGCGGATGGTGGCCATAGGCTTCTCCTTTCATCACGAAGGACACGAAGGATCAGGCCGCGATCTCTCTGTGCCCTTCGTGTCCTTAAGTAGTTCACAACATGCTACGGACTGTATCGCAGGATGACGGGCAGGAAGACGGGGTGTCCCGTCACCGGCAGGTCGAGTGGGTCGCTGCAGACCGGTAGGCCGTGGGGCTGCTGGATGCAGGCGACGTTGCGGATTATGCGCCCGGCGGCGGTTGCCCGGACGATGACCATGAACTCGACCGAATTCGCGCCGGCGTACATCGTCCGATCGAGCCAGACGAGATGTTCGGAGGTCTCGACATCGGCGTTTGGCTCATCGCTATCCCAGATATAGGTCGTGTACGCCGGGAAGGTCTCGGTGATGGCCACCTGATAGGTAGGGAGCGGGAAGCTGTTGCTCACAACGATGGTGTAGTGGAGGGGTTCGCCCCCTTCGAGCGGCGGGCCGTCGAAATCCAGGGCCGTCTGGGTCACGGTGAGGGTCGAGACGGCGAAACCGTCATTGCCCAACCAGGGGTAGTAGTAGACGTGGTCGGAGACCTCTTCCCCGCCGGTTGCCGTGTTGGCGACGGTGCCCATACAGCCATCTTGCTCATCGGAACTGTCGAGGGGGCCGCGGTCATCGCCCCAGTAGTTGTAGGAGGCGTCCAGGCAGACGTTGTAGCGATTGATGATCCCGTAGCCGCCGTTTCCGGTGATGGTGCTGAGATGGACGGTGGGGGCCACTGTGCTGTTGGTGTCTATCCCGTCGCCGGAGTTGTTCGAGATGTCGGTGTGGTTCACGACGAGGGTGACCGACCCACCGGAGATGTTGATCCCGTCGCCGCTGCTGCCGGTCACGCCGCCGCTGATGCGCAGTGACGTGTTCACGCCGGCGGCCTGGATGCCGTGGCCGGTGGTGTTCTGGATGGTGGAGTTGGTTATCGTGACCACGCTGCCCTCGACGACCAGTGCGGCGTCGGAGGCACTGTCGCCGTTATGATCGAACGTCGTGTCGCTGATGGCGACGGCGCTGCCGGCGGCGATGCGCATCCCGTAATGGTTGAAGCCGTGCTCCACCCGGCAATGCTCTAGGTGGATCTCGCCAGCTTGGATGCCTTGGACGTTGATGTTCCCGCCTCCCACGACGCCGTCGCCGCCGTAGCGGACGGTGACGTAGCGCAGGAGGGCCGTGCCATCCCCCGCGCTACCGTTGAGGTTCAGCCCGCCCCATTTCGCCGCGCTGGAGTCGGTGGACGAGGTGAGCAGGATCGGCTGGGCGGCGCTGCCGGCGGCTTCGAGGTGACCCAGCACGGTCAGCCGCGCCCCGGTGACCGTCTGCACGATCACGCCGGGTTCCAGGGTCAGGACCACACCGCCATCCACGGTGACTTCACCGCTGATGATGTGCGGGTTGTCCGCTACGCACCATTCCTCATCGGCGGTGATGTGCCCGTTATGGGGTCCGGCGACGCAGCTCTCCGGGTGCGGCGGGGCGGCCAGCGGTCGCCCTCCTGTCACTCCGGCGGTGGTCAGGATGAGGGTTACGCCGATCAACAGCGTGGTGAGCAGGCGCGTGCCAGTCATGCAGGCCTCCTTTATTCCGGATCAGGGGTTGCATAGTGCGTGGTACGTGTTGCGTGTTGCGTAACACGGAACACGGAACACGTACCACGCCACCCGTCGCTACTGCCGGGCGAACTCGATGGCGATCTGGGCGACCTCGCTGCCGACGCGCGCACTGGCTTCTTTGGTCCCCGCGCCGATGTGCGGCGAACCGATCACCTGCGGCAGGCTCATGAGCTTCTGACCGCGCTCGACCTTCTCGTCCTCGAACACGTCCAACGCCGCCCCGGCCACCTGGCCGCTGACGATGGCATCGTATAGCGCGCCCTCGTCCAACGTGCCGCCGCGACCGACGTTGAGGATGTAGACGCCCTTCTTCGTCTTCGCCAAGGCCTCGGCGTTGAGGATGTGGCGGGTCTCCGCGGTGAGTGGCACGTGCAGGGAGATAAAGTCGGAGCGGGCCAGCAGCTCATCGAACGTCACGCCGTTGACGCAGGCGGGGAAGCGGCCGACGTAGGGATCGTAGGAGAGCACGGTCATCCCCAGCGCGGTGGCCTTCTCCGCCAGCAGCGTACCGATGCGCCCGCAGCCGATCAGGCCCAGTGTCTTGCCAGCCAGCTCGATGCCCTTGCTGAAGGCCTTCTTCTCCCACGTCCCGGCCTTCATCGAGGCGGTGGCCTGGGGGATCTGGCGGGCCAGGGCGAACATGAAGCCGAGGGTCAGCTCCGCCACCGTGTTCGACGACGCGGCGGGGGTGTTGCGCACGGCGATGCCTTTCGACTCGGCGTACTCGGCGTCAATGTTGTCCACCCCCACGCCGCCGCGGATGATCAGCTTCAGGCGGGTGGCCTTGTCAATCAGCGGCGCGCGCACGGTGGTGCGGCTGCGGACGACGATGGCGTCGTAGTCAGGGATGGCCGCTTCCAGCTCCTCCGGCGTGATCGCGTCCCGCACGTCCACCTCGATCCCCGCTTGGCGCATTGTCTCCACACTCTTGAGGTCCATAGGGTCACAGACGAGCAGTTTCATCTCAAACTCCTGTAGTTACTCTAGTCCAAGGATATCGTTGATCTGTTCCAGCAGCCAGTTGATGTCGTCGAGCGTCAAATCGCCCATGTGCGCGATGCGGAAGCACTTGCCCTTGAGGTCGCCGTAGCCGTCGGAGATGACCGCTCCGCGCTTGCGCAGCTCGCCGTTGAGCCACTTGACGTCCACGTTACGCGTGTTGGTGATGTTGCTGACGGTCAGGGACAGGTAGGGGCCGTCCGAGTAGAGGGCGAAGTAGCGGCGCGCCCACTCGTGCACCCGGTGGGCCATCGCCTGGTGCCGCGCCCAGCGGTTCTCCAGCCCCTCGGCCATGATGTCGTCCAGTTGCCGGTCGAGAGCCTGGATCAGGCTGATGGCCGGCGTGGCCGGGGTCTGCCACTTGTCGTAGGACTTGTCCATCTGGTCATAGGCGAAGTAGTAGCCGGGGGCCGGCACTTGCTTGGCCCGCTCGCGGGCGCGGTCGCTCACGGCGCAGATGGTCAGTCCCGGCGGCAGGGCGAAGCACTTCTGCACCCCGGCCAGACAGACGTCCAGCCCCCAGGCGTCGAACTCGATCTTGACCCCGGCCATGCAGGAGACGGCATCCACCAGTAGCAGGACATCGGGATACTTCTGGTGCACCAACTCGGCGATCTTCCAGACCGGGCTCATCACGCCGGAGGAGGTCTCGTTCATGACCACGGTGATGGCATCGTAGTCTCCCTTGGAGAGGCCCTCATCCACCAGTTCGGGGGTGATCGCCTGGCCCAGGGGCACTTCGACCTTGTCGCAGGGGATGCCGCTGCGCTTGGTCATGGTGTGCCAGCGGCCGGCGAAGTCGCCGTTGCAGAAGTTGAGCACCCGCTTCAGCGAGGCCTGGCGCACCGTTCCCTCCATCACGCCCGTCGAGGACGAGGTGTAGAGGTAGACGCGCTGCTGGGTGTAGAGGAGCTGCTGCAGTTTGGGGGTGACGGCATGTTGCAGCTCGCTGTACTCGGGCAGGCGGTGGCCGATCATCGGCGCCGCCTGGGCCTGGAGAATCTCGTCGCGCACGTGCGTGGGGCCAGGAATGAACAGTTTCGGATACATCGTTCGCCTCCTTATTCGAATGTGTGAAACAAAAATGGGAATGCACTACCGACCGCGCATTCCCCCTGTCTGCGACCTGAGAGATTCCTCCCTTGACGAGAGTTGCCCCGTCGGTGCCCGGCGGGCTTTCCAGAGGTGAGGGGGGCACGGGGTCCGTTGACCTGAGAGTTTCGCCCGCGCCGCCCGGCCCGCGACGCCCGCTTGCCCCTTCGGTGCCTCCTGCGGGAGGACTCTTCCCCGTGTCCGTGTGTCCCGATTGTCCTGTGATGGTGCTACCGTGATTGTATCAAAAATCCCGCATAGGCGCAAATGCTTCATCCCTGGTAACTGCTCACCTTCCTGCAGGTTTGGGCGCAATGTACAGCCCAAATCGCGCTTCCATGGCCACTCCGATTTGTTGCTCGGTCACTTCCGAACCTGCGGGAGGGTGGGCTGAGTGGTTACCATCCCTGCTCACGACGGCGCGGCCGGTGAGCGGCCGGCGACGACGATGCCGGCCAGGATCAGCGCCCCGCCGACGAGCGTGGGCAGGGTGGGGGACTCGCCCAGGAGCGCCCAGGCCAGCAGCGTCGAACCGATCGGCTCGCCCAGCACAGCCAGGGTGACGTAGGTGGCCGTCAGATGGCGCAGGGCGTAGTTGAGCGAGGAGTGGCCAACGATCTGCGGCAGCAGCGCCAGCAGGAGTAGGGAGGCCCAGGTGAGGGCGGAATAGCCGCTCATCGCCACCCGACCGACCGTGGCCCCGGCCAGCAGGGCCAGGGCTGCCGTGCCGTAGACCGGGAAGACGTAGCCTAACAGCGACAGCCGCGCCCGCAACCGCCGCCCGATCAGGAAGTAGCCGGCCACCGATAACGCCCCCGCCAGCGCCAGCGCGTCCCCGCCCAGTTGGTGCCTCCCACTTCCCGCGTCGCCCATCCCGATGACCGTCGAGCCGACCAGGGCGATGGCCAGCCCGGTCACCGTCCAGCGGTTCATCCGCTCGCGCAGGAACAGGTGCGAGCCGACGGCCACCCACAGCGGCGAGGTGGAGACCAGCACGACCGAGGCGGCGACCGAGGTCAGGTAGAGCGAGCCGATCCAGGTGGCGAAGTGCACTGCCAGCAGCAGCCCGCTGCCCAGCGCCAGCGCCCACTCGCGGCGGGTCAGGCGCGACAGTTCCTCACGCCGCCGCGCCAAGGCGAAAGGGGCCAGGATGAGCGTCGCCAGCATCAGCCGCCAGGCCGCTACCGCCAGCGCGCTCGCCTCTCCCTGGGCCAGACGGATGAACACCGAGGCCGTCGCGGCAGCCAGGACCCCGGTGAGCAGGGCCAACTGTGGGGGAAAGGGCCGGTCAGTCGTGCGCATACCTTGACAAAATCCCCGCCGCCTTTACAATGAGCGAACCGTATTCGTGAGATTTATGATCCCCACCCCGGGAAGGTTGCGCGATGCCGTACGTGATCACCAGTCAGTGCCAGCGTGTTGGCGCGTGCGCGGACGTTTGCCCTACCGACTCCATACACTGGGTGGACGACGACCCCGAATGGCCTTTCTACTACATCAACCCCGACACCTGTATCGAGTGCGGGGCCTGCGCGGCGGTGTGTCCTCAGCAAGCCATCTACGCCGACGATGAGGTGCCGGATGAACTGAAGGACGCGATCGCCCGCAACGCTGAGTACTACACCGACGGGCCGGGCACGGAGCAGGTGTAGGCCGCGCGGACAGCCCTCTCCGACTGCCTACTAGCGCACGAAGATCGGGCTGCTGAAGATCCAGCCCCTCCGCTCGCCGCGGAACGTCCGGTAGACTTCGACCCGGTAGGCACCGGCCTCGGCGGTGGTGAAGCGGAGCTTCTTCCCGCCGGCGCGGGCGACCGGGCGCCCGTTGTGCAGCAGGCGGATGTGGCCGTGCGCCGGCGTCTCCACCTCGAAGACCACCGCCGCTGCCCGCACCAGCTCCTCCCCCACCGTCGCCGTGTTCGCCCCGCTGCGGGCGATGAAGCGGAAGCCCCGCGTCGAGGCCGCCCGGTCGTACCCCACCCACGTCCGCCCGGCGCGCAGCGCGCCGTAGATGGTGCGCTTGTCGGTCTCCAGATCTCCGGTCAGCCCCTGCTCGACCAGCAGGTGGGTGTTGACCCAGCGGAAGAGGGTCTCGTAGGGGAAGACGACCCGCTGCAGGGGGCCGAATCCGTAGGTGCTGGCGTGGGCGTCGGCCCCGCCGAGGACGGCGACGCGCTGCCCGGCGGCCAGCAGTTCGTCCAGCTTGCGCAGCGTGGCGCGGAACGGCCCCCGCAGGCCCAGCGATGGGCAGAAGGCGTAGATCAGCGCCGCCAACCGGCTCCATAGCAGCCCCTTGAACTCCGCCATCGTGTTCCACAGCTCCAGCCCCGCGTAGCCGTGCACCTCCCAGTCCTCCCACGGGATCGCCGCCAGCGCCGGGTCGAGTGGGCTGCTCCGCTCGAAGGGATGGGCCAGGAAACAGAGGCCGCCACGGCGGTTGACCTCCTCGATCAACTGCTGCGGGTCGGCGGCGAAGGGAGCCATCTCCGCCTCTGCGCCGTAGATGAGCAGATGGTTGGCCTGCGGGATGCGCCGCACATGATGCACCTCCTCGCCCACCAACAGCAGCGTCCGCTCGACGTATCCCTCGACGCCGCGCACCCAGAGGTTGTGGTCAGTGGCGACGACGAAGTCCAGCCCCGCTGCGGCGGCGGCCTGGGCCACCTGCCGGTGCGTGCCGCTCCCGTCGGAGTAGACGGTATGCGTGTGCAGGTTGCCGACGATCTCTTGAACAGGCATAACGGGCCCATCATAGCCGATGGCGGGGGGCTTGTCAAGTGTACCCTTTTCCGTCCGTAGATGGTATAATCGAACGCAGGATTTCAGCCCGACGGTGTCGCGGGGCTACTGCTGGAGGGTGTGAGATGGTCAGCAATCAGGACGTGGCTGCGGTCTTCGCGGCGATGGCCGACATCCTCTCCATCCTCGGCGAGGATATGCACCGGATCATGGCCTACCGGCGCGCGGCGGAGAACATCGCCGCGCTGGGCCGCCCGCTGGATGAGCTCTGGCGGGCCGGCGAGCTGGAGACCATCCCCGGCGTCGGCAAGACGCTGGCGGCCAAGACCGATGAACTGCTGCGCACCGGTCGCCTGGAGGCCTACGAGAAGCTCAAGTCCCAGGTGCCCGAGGGGGTTGTGGCGATGCTCCGGGTCCCCGACGTCGGCCCGCGCAAGGCAGCGCTCTTCTGGAAGGAGCTGGGCATCACCTCGGTTGACGAGCTGGAGGCGGCGGCGCAGGCCGGCAAGCTGCGCGGCCTGCCGGGGATGGGCGTCCGCTCCGAGGAGAAGGTGCTGGCGGGTATCCAGGCGCTCAAGCGGCGCAGCGGCCGGATGCTCCTCGACACGGCCTCGGAACTGGCCCAGGCGCTCCTGGC
>DAOTYW010000268.1:0-5081 GCA_034434755.1 Anaerolineae bacterium
GGGGAGGTCGGGGCGGCGCTGCCGTCGAACGAGAGCCAGTCGCCGCTCGTGGGCAGTGGCTGCTGGGCGCGGGCGGCCGCCGGCGCGGCGCCGAGGGCCAAGGCGGTGATGAGGGCGAGACAGAGAAGACGGGTGAGCCAATGATGATATTGGGTTGTCATTGTATCCTCCTGAGAACACGGATTGGCAGGATTTACGGATATGCAGGATGGAATCCGTACATCCTGCCTATCCGTGTTCAGGGAAAGGGCCACCGGGAAACCGGTGGCCCCCTTCTGGTTAGCCGGACGATTGTCTAGCTAGTTGTTGCGCGTGATGATCGGCAGGTAGATGTACGAGCCGATGCACATGCGCACAGGGATGAACTCCTCGGTGACGACGGCGTCGTTGTACTCGAACTTGAGCAGGCCCATGTAGCAGTCGCCAATCTCCAGTCCGCTGGAGTCGAAGCTCAGGGTAATGGCCTGTTGCCCGCCTGGGGCGATGGCTCCGCCGGTCGGCCCTACGTCCAGCCAGGGGATGTCCCAGTTGCTGCTCTCGGCCAGAGTCACCGCGTCGTAGGCATTGATGATGCCCCAGCCGTAGACGTTGTTGGGATGGGCATCGCCGGGCACGCCGCCGCACGTCTGTGTCGAGGTCATCGGTTCGGCGCTCTGCTCAATGATCCAGGTGGTCAACTGGACGTCGCCGCGCAGTTCGGGCACAGCGGACCAGAGGAGCGCCACTTCACCGGCGGTGTGCGGGCTGGCCATCGAGGTGCCCTGGTAGTTGGCGTAGCCGCCGGGGACGGAGGAGCGGATGTTGACGCCGGGGGCGGAGACGTCGGGCTTGATGATCTTGGAGACTGCAGCCGGGCCACGGCTGGAGAATCCGGCGATGGCGTCGCTGCTGGTGGTCGCGCCGGAAGAGACGACGATCGGCAGGTCACCGGGGTCGCCAGTGGTGGAGCAGTTGGGGCCGGCGTTGCCATTGGAGAAGGCGGGGAAGATACCTGCCGCCCGCCAGGCGTAGACGGCCTGGTTGTACCACCACTGCGCCTGCCCGCCGCCCCAGGAGTTATTGACCACGTCGGGGCGCATGTCGGGATCGGGATTGTTGCCGCTCAGGTCCCACGGGGCGATCAGGAACTCGGCGCACTCCAGCAGCTCGGCGTTGTAGCCGTAGCCGGTGTTGTTGTCGAAGCCGTCGCAAGCCATCCACTGGGCGCCGGGGGCCATGCCGATCTGGTTGGTCCCGCCGTCGTCGCCGACCATCGTGCCCATGGTGTGCGTGCCGTGGCCGTCCGCGTCGGTGGGCTCGGACGGGTTCTGGTTGTAGGGGTCCCACCAGTTGTGGTTGTGGTCGTAGCTGCCGCCCAGGTTGCCACGGTACTGGTTGACCAGAGCCGCGTGCGTGTACTGCACGCCGGTGTCAATGTTGGAGACGACGATGCCCTCGCCGGTCACGCCGTAGCCGGACCAGACGTCGTCGGCGTCCACGCGGTTGATGTTCCACTCGATCGCGTCGGCATCGTCCGGTGACGGGCCCATCACCGCGACCGGCGCGGGGGCCGGGATGGCGGTGTTCGGGCCGATGAAGGCGACGTCGGGGCGAGCGGCGATGGTGTCCACCAGGTTGACATTGCCCTCGACAACCAGGGCGTTGACGATGTAGCGGGACTCGTAGCTCACGCCGGCGTCATCCAGCGTGGCCCGCAGGGCGGCCTGGCTGCGCTGCGCCGTGTTGCGCAGGGTCTCCAGGACGTACCGGCCGCGGGCCGACCAGTCCTCGATGCTGAAGGCCGCTGAGAGGTCCGCCTGCTGGCGCATGTAGACGATGAAGCGGCCGATGCCGTCGGGCGCAGCGGACAGGTCGCGGTAGACCTGCGGATCCACGCCGCGCGGCATGGACTCCACCGGCAACGGGTAAACCGTGTCGTATGGCACCTCGGAGACATGCCAGGTCAGGTCCGCTGTGCCATGGTTTGCCAGTGTCATCAGGTAGGTGTCGGTCGTATCGGGCAGGAGGCTGACGTTGACATAGTCTGGCGCGAGCACGGGCGCGCTGGCGGTCAGGTGGACGTCCTCCTCGGCGATTCCGGCTACCGGAACGGTCGGGCTGAAGCCCTGATGGTAGTAGCCGACTGCCTCGGCCACGCCGTTGTAGGTGCAGGCCTCGATGCCGGTGAACTCGTAGTAGCCGGTCTCATCCGTCCAGGTCCAGTAGTCAATGTCGTAGTCGCCGATGTAGACCTCGATGTAGGCATTGGCGATGGGCAGGTCGGTGTTGGCATCGTAGGCGTGGCCGGAGAGATCGCCCACGCCCGCCGCCGCAGCGATGGTCTCCACGTCGGCGCTGTCGGTGTAGTTCGAGTTACTCTGGGCCGTGGCCGTGACCGTGGCCAGGTCGGACTCCAGGCAGTTGGCGTCGGCCGGGATGGTGATCGCGATGGTGAAGGTGATGTAGTCGCCATCGGCGACCGGGCCGACCGTGTTCGGGCCGTTGATGGGCCAGGTGGAGGTATAGCTGATGTTGAAGGTCTCGTCGAAGCCCAGGTCGTTCATCAGGGCCAGCGTATACTCCACGGCCGTGGTGGGTGCGCCCGAACCGGACTGGTAGGGGGGCAGGAGGTTCATTTCCGGCTCGACCTGCGGTGCGCACAGCCAGGTGAGGGCCTGGCCGAGGATCTCGGCGCGCTCCTCGACCGTGTCAATCCACTCGAACGGCCAGGCCAGGTAGACCGTGCGGAAGGGGCCGCCGTCGTAGTTGGTGGAGTTGTTCTGGTTCGAAGCGTTGTAGCGGAATGGCTCATCGGCGCCCGCGGTGGCGGTGACGTAGTCATCGTAGGGGCCCTGGTAGCTGCCGGTCGGCCAGTAGGCGGCCCAGTCATCCGGACGGGCCATCGCGTACGGGCCCAGGCCATTGCCCACCGGGTTGCCGGCATTGCCGACCGGGTCGAGTTCGATCACGTCCTGATCGGGAAAACTGGCGATCCCCAGGTAGTTGGCCATGAATGGCGTGACCGAACCGGCCTCATAGCGGTATTCCTGGGACGAGAGGAGGAAATTGCCGCCGCCGTCCAGGTAGGCCGCCACCTGGCCCTCATTGGCCGGGGTGAAGACGCCGTTGTTCCAGGCGTAGCCGGTGAACCAGATGACCGTATCGTAGGGCTCCATATCGGCCGTCGTCGGGTCGCCCTGACTGACCGTGTCCCAGATGTCGTAGCTGTAGCCCAGGTACGCCAGGGTGGAGGTGTAGTAGGGCAGGCCGCCGTCGTTGGGCACCGTGGCGTCGAAGTCCCAGTCGTCGTCCACCAGCAGCACGTTGCAGGTGGCGGCGCACTCCAGGGGGTAGTACTCCGGGTCGGCGTAGGGCGGGTTATCGCTGGTCATGCGCCCGCCGAAAACCCACAGGCCGGGCAGGCCGTCGTCCGGGTTCGGCGTGCACAGCGGCACGAAGACGCCGGCGTGGTCACGACGGGCCTGGTTCAGATCGGCGAAGGCCTGGTTCCAGGTATCGGGGCCGGTCAGGTACTCCATCGCCTCGGCGGAGGAGTTGGGCCAGGCGCCGCCGCCGGCCAGGTAGATGTGGCCATCCCAGGGGATGGGCGCTTCGGTGAACGTGTCGGCATCGAAGCCGAAGCCACGTCCCTCGCCGGAGGCCACCGGCATCGACGTGCGGGCAACCCAGCCGGCGGGGATGTTGTTCGTGTCCAACGCCTCGACCGTGGTCAGCGGGGTCAGACTACTGCCATCATACACGGTACCGCCCATGGCGTAGATGACGTCGTTCTGGACGGCCACCTGGATGTAGGCGCGGCCCGGATTGATGGTGATGCCCAGGTTGGTCCAGCGGGAACCGGAGGGCTGGCTGGGGTCGAAGGCCCAGGTGCCGTTATAGGTATAGGGAGCGGCGATGTTCTCCCAGCCGCCGAAGACGTAGATGATGTTGTCCACTACGGCGGTGCCCATGGCCCCGACCAGGCTACCGGAGACGGTGGGGGTCCAGTTGTCGGCGGCGGGCAGGGCCTCGGCTATGCCCACCTGCGGGTAGAAGCGCTGCACTGTGCCGATGTTGCCTGCCGGTGCGCCGTCGGCGTTGTAGCCGCCGATGATGTAGATCGCCGGACCGCGGCCGGTGCCGTCGTCCATGACCAGATTGGCGGTGTAGTTGGAGACGTCCTCGATAATGTCCAGGCCGCTATCGGTCCAGCTCTGGCTCACCGGGTCGAAAATCCAGATGGACGGGTCCTCGGTCGCACCGCCGGTGCGCCCGCCGGGGAAGTAGATCTTGTTCCCCCACGGTTCGGGGCCAGGGACGAAGACGCCGTCGAAGCGGGTGTAATCGAACGGCGGGTGGGTGAGCAGGTGCCAGGTCCCTTGCGCCGGGGCCGCTGCCGGGGCCGGCGGGTTGACCTGGTCAATCGGCTGCGGCGCCCGCTGCGGCGTCGGTGGGTTGGGCTGCTGGGCGGCGGTCGGGATGGTAAAGAGGGCCAGCAGCATGGACAGCATCACCATGACGGATAGTAACCCGTAACGTCTCATCGCATTCACTCCTTTGCTTGTATGATAGGGCTTTCGGACAGCAGGTGTGTGGGGATAGAGCTTGTCAGTTGAGCGATCCTCTACCTCGATCAGTCGGCATCACCTCCTCCGCTGTGTCCAGTTACTGTGTTCTACCAGCCCGCCCGCGTGGGTAACTGCTTTGAACTCGTGAGGCGCTGATAGTATACTGGATTTTGGAGAGGAGGTCAAGCATGACCGACGCCGCGATTTGATTTCCCACTCACTCGAGACTATAATGCCTGTTATGCAAGCGGTCCTCTGTATTGACGACACGCCGGACGTGCGTACGCTGGTGCAGCGGTTGCTCTCCTCCCGCTATACTGTGCTGGAGGCGGAAGACGGCCTGCGCGGGATCGAATTGGCCCTGGCCGAGCGGCCGGCGCTCATCCTGGTTGACCTGCACCTGCCGCACCTGACCGGCTACGAGGTCGCCACGCGCCTCAAGTCGTTGCTGCCCGACACGCCGGTCATCGCCCTGACCGCCGACGTCAGCGCGGGCGTCCGTCAGCGCGCGCTGGCCTCCGGCTGTGACGGCTA
>DAOTYW010000269.1:0-1705 GCA_034434755.1 Anaerolineae bacterium
ACCGGCCTGAAACCGGCGCGAAACTCGATTGTTAAAGAGCTTGATTCAGCCAGGCGGGTGCCCGGTGGTTCACGGTTTGTCTAAACTCGAATTACAATCAAGCGGTCCTTCGTCGTAACTGCTCAGCTCACCCTCCCGCAGGTTAGAAAGCGGCTGGCAAGAGGGCAAGCAATTCATGGCGACGCACTCCAGTGTGGAGATTGCGCCCGAACCTGCGGGAGGGTAGGCAGTTACCACGCAACAAGGAGACCAATCCCTATATGAAGCGCATCTTCTACCCGCAGAGCATCGTCATCATCGGCGTCTCGGAACGGCCCGACAACCTGGCCCGCAACATCATCGCCAACCTGCACACCTTTGGCTATCGCGGTGACGTGTACGCAGTGGGAAAGCAGGCCGGCGTAGCCCACGGCGTCCCCATCGTCCCCTCGCTGGAGCAGGTGCCGGACAACCTGGACCTGGCAGTGATCCTCACCCCCGCCGCCGCCGTGCCCGACCTGGTGGACGCCTGCGGACGGAAGGGCATCCGGCGCGTGGTCGTCGAGTCCGGCGGCTTCGGCGAGTTCTCCGCCGAGGGCCGTCGGCTGGAGGAACGATTGGTGGAGATCGCCCGTCGCTGGGACATCCAGCTCGTCGGCCCGAACTGCATCAGCGTCGTCAACCTGGAGGCAGGCGTCTGCCTGCCCTTCCCCCTCCTCTCGCCCGACGGCGCGCGCCTGGGTCCGGCCTCCATCGTCGCCCAGAGCGGCGGGGTGTCCATCACCCTGCTGGACTGGCTCTCCGCGGCCGGCGTGGGGGTCAACAAGGCGGTCAGCATCGGCAACAAGACCATGCTGGACGAGATTGACTACCTGGACTACCTGCTGGCGGACCCCGGCACGGAGATGGTTTGTCTGTACCTGGAGTCCATCGCCGACGGGCGGAAGCTGATGGAGATGGCCCGTTCGACGCGCAAGCCGCTGGTAGTGCACAAGGCGAACCGCGGCCGGGCCAGCCAGAGCATCGCCCTCTCGCACACGGCGGCGCTGGCCAACGATGACCGCATCGTCAGCGCAGCGTTCCGCCAGGCCGGCATCCTCCGCGCCGACAGCTTCCAGGACGTGGTCGCCGTGGCCCAAGGGCTGGCCCTCCCGCCTGTGCGCGGGGGCGACCTGGTGATCATTTCCCGCTCCGGCGGCCACGCCGTCTTCGCCGCCGACATGAGCGAGCGGTACGGCTTCCGCCTACCGCCCCTGCCGCCAGCCTTCGCCGACGCCGTGCGCGCCCTCTTCCGCGCCGACGTCATCGCCCCGACCAATCCGATTGACCTGGGGGTGGTCTTCGACTTCGACCTCTACGCGCAGATCGTCGAGCAATGCCTGGGTATGTTCTCGCCCGACGCGGTGCTCCTGATCAACACCTACAGCCGCCACGAGGCGGAAGCGGTGGTCCGGCTGGCCCGGCGGGTCGAGGAGATCGTCCGCCAGACGCGGCGGCCGGTGGCCTTCTGCGCCTACGCCGAGGGCGGCGAGGCGCGCTCGCTCTACCGACAGGTAGCCATGCCGATCTTCACCGGCATCGAGGACGCGCTGCGCGGGCTGGCGGCCTCGCGGGAGCGGCAGCGCTGGCTGGAGCGCCCCCCCCACCTCACCCCCCATCCCCCCTCTCCTCCCCCGCTCGTGGGAGGGTGCTTAAAAAAGCCAGTGAAACAGAGGGGAGGGCTTGG
>DAOTYW010000270.1:0-3973 GCA_034434755.1 Anaerolineae bacterium
GAGGAGGGCGGCGCGGCGCTGTTCGACCTGCTGGCGCGGACGCTGGCCTACATGGACAGCGAGGAGCGGCTCGACCTGCTGGCGCGGGCCTACGAACAGCGGCTGTTGGCCCTGGTCGGTTTCCGCCCCGAATGGGAGCGCTGCGTGGGCGAGCCCAATGGCCACCCCTGTGGGCGGACGCTGGACCTGTCCGGCGACGAGTCATTCGGCCTCGACCCGGAGCGGGGTGGGGTGCTATGCAGTCGCTGTTACCCGGCCGGGCGCGGCGAACGGGGGGTGTTCCCGCTCTCGCCGCCCGCGCTGGCGCTGCTGCGGGCCTGCGCGCAGGAGCCGTTCGCCCGCCTGCGGGAGCGCCCGCTGCCGCCGACGACCCTGGCCGAAGCGGAACGGGTGATGCGTCACTACATTGCCTATCACCTGGAGCGGGAGGTCCGCTCCGCTACTTTCCTGCGCCGGCTGCGGCGCGAGGCCGAGGAATGGCCAATCTGATCGGGAAAGGGGACGAGTGAGCAAGCCATTGACCTTCCAACAAGTCATCCTGCGGTTGCAGGAGTTCTGGGCCGACCACGGCTGTCTGATCTGGCAACCTCACAGCGAAAAGGTCGGTGCGGGGACGATGAACCCCGCTACCGTCCTGCGCGTCCTGGGGCCGGAACCGTGGAACGTCGCCTATGTCGAACCTTCCTACCGGCCCGACGACGGCCGTTACGGCGAGAACCCCAACCGCATGCAGTACTACTACCAGTACCAGGTCATTCTCAAACCCGACCCTGGCGACCCGCAGGAGCTGTTCCTGCAGAGCCTCTATGCCCTGGGCATTCGCCGCCAGGAGCATGACATTCGCTTCGTCGAGGACCGCTGGGAAAGCCCGGCCCTGGGGGCCTGGGGGTTGGGCTGGGAGGTCTGGCTCGACGGCCTGGAGATCACCCAGTTCACCTATTTCCAGCAATCCGGCGGCCTGCCCCTCGACCCACCGGCGGTGGAGATCACCTACGGCCTGGAGCGGATCACGATGTTCCTGCAAGGCGTGCGTTCGGTGTGGGAGATTGACTGGGATGGAGTGCACACCTACGGCGACGTCCTGCTGGCTCAGGAGGTTGAGCAGTGCCGCTACAACTTCGATCTGGCCGACGTGGCGGCTCTGCAGCAGATGTACGCCCTCTTCGAGGCCGAGGCGCGCCGCTGCCTGGAGGCCGGCCTGGTCACCCCCAGTCACGACTACATCCTGCGCTGTTCGCACACCTTCAACCTGTTGGACGCGCGCGGGGTGGTGGGGGTGACGGAACGGGCGACCTTCTTCCGCCGCATGCGCGAGCTCTCCCGCCAGGTGGCGCTGGCCTACCTCAAGCAGCGGGAAGCGGCCTCTGCCTTCGCCGCCCAGGTTCCACCTTCCAACCTGCAACCTGAAACCCTGCAACCTGAAACCCTGCAACCGGAAACCCTGCAACCTGAAACCCTGCAACCGGAAACCCTGCAACCGGAAACCCTGCAACCGGAAACCCTGCAACCGGAAACCCTGCAACCGGAAACCTTCCTCCTGGAAATCGGTGTCGAAGAGCTGCCGGTGAGCGATCTGTCGTCGGCGCTGGCGCAGCTCAGGGAGCTGCTCCCCGGCCTGCTGGAGGAGGCGCAGCTCGATCATGGGCGCGTGGACGTGCTGGGGACACCGCGGCGATTGGCTGTGCGCATCGAGGGCCTGGTGCCCCGCCAGCGGACCGTCGAGGAGCTGGTCAAGGGCCCGCCGGCCCGCGCCGCGTTCGACCCCGCCGGTCAGCCGACCCAGGCGGCGCGCGGTTTTGCCGCCCGGCAGGGTGTGGACGTGAGCGCGCTGCAGGTGCGGACGCTCGACGGCGGGGAGTACGTCGTCGCCGTGCGCCAGCGGCCGGGGCGGCCCGCCGGTGAGGTACTGGCCGAGCGGCTGCCCGGCCTGATCGCCGGCCTGCGCTTCCCGGTGAGCATGCGCTGGGACGGGAGCGGCGTGGCCTTCTCGCGCCCGATCCGCTGGCTGGTGGCTCTGCTGGGAGAGGCGGTACTGCCCTGCCAGGTCGCCGGCCTGCGCGCCGGACGGACGACGCGCGGCTCGCGGCCCGCCGGCTCCCCGCCGCTCGAGCTCGAACGGGCCGACGATTACCTGTCGCTGATGGAGGAGCAGCAGATCGTGGTGGACCCACAGGCGCGCCAGGCGCTCATCGCCGCCCAGGCCGCCGAGCTGGCCGCCAGCGTCGGCGGGCGTGTCCCCGACGACCCGGCCCTCCTGGAGGAGGTCGCCAACCTGGTCGAGCAACCGACCGCCCTGCTGTGCCGCTTCGAGGAGGACTACCTGCGCCTGCCCGCCGAGGTGCTGATCGCGGTGATGAAGAAGCACCAGCGGTATTTCCCGATAGTGGGTGGAGACACGGAGACGCGGAGACATGGGGAGGGGGAGACGCGGAGACGCGGAGACGCGGAGAGTTCTGTCCCCGCGTCTCCGCGTCTCCACGTCTCCGCGTCCCTCCTGCCGTACTTCGTCACCGTGCGCAACGGCGGCGCGGAGCACGCGGACGGGGTGCGGCACGGGAATGAGGAGGTCATCCGCGCCCGCTTTGCCGATGCCGACTACTTCTATCGGGAGGACACCGCGCGCCCGTTGGAGGCCTACCGCCCCCGCCTGGACACGCTGACCTTCCAAGAGCAGCTCGGCTCGATGCTGGACAAGGCCCAGCGGATCGAGCAGTTGGTGGGGGAACTGTGCCCCGCGCTGGGCCTGAGCGCGGAGGAGGCGGCGGTCGCCGGGCGCGCTGCCCACCTGTGCAAAGCCGACCTGGCGACGCGCATGGTCGTCGAGTTCACCAGCCTGCAGGGGGCGATGGGGCGGGAGTACGCCCTGCGCTCCGGCGAACCGGCCGGGGTGGCACAGGCGATCTTCGAACATTACTTGCCGCGCTTCGCCGGCGACGAACTGCCGCAGAGCCGCGCCGGCCTGGTCATTGGCCTGGCCGACCGGCTGGACAGCCTGGCCGGGCTGTTCGCCGTCGGGCTGGCCCCCACCGGCTCGGCCGACCCCTACGGCCTGCGTCGGGGGGCGCTGGGGCTGGTGCAGAACCTCGTCGCCGCGCAGTTGCCCTTCTCCGTGCGCGATGGGCTGGCCGCCGCTGCCCGCCTCCTGCCAGTCGTCGTGGATGCCCAGGCGCTGGAAGCGGCGGGCGATTTCGTCGTCGGGCGGTTGCGCGTCCTCCTGCGCGAGCAGGGCTTCCGCTATGACGTGGTCGAGGCCGCCCTGGCTGCCCGCGGCGACGACCCCTATCGAGCGTGGGAAGCGGTCGTTCAACTGAGCCACTGGGTCGAGCGGGACGACTGGCCGCGCATCCTCGACAACTACGCCCGCTGCGTGCGCATCACCCGTGACCTGGAGGAGGCCTATCCGCTCGATCCGGCGCGCTTTGTCCATCCGATCGAGAAGGAGTTGCACACCGCCTACCTGCGCTGCCGGGCGCGGGTGGACGCCGAGAGCAGCGTGGACGAGTTCCTCACCGCCTTCAGCGCGATGGTGCGGGTGATTGACCGCTACTTCGCCCGCGAGTCGGGCGTGATGGTGATGGCCGACGACCTGGCGCTGCGGCAGAACCGCCTGGCCCAGCTCCAGCGCATTGCCGCGCTGGCCGAGGGCATTGTGGACCTGAGCCGGCTGGAGGGGTTTTGACATTTGACATTTACCATCGAATGTGCTATTCTCTCTCATCAGCTTGGGTAACTGCTCGGCTCACCCTCCCGCAGGTTCGGAAGTGGCTGGGCAACGAATCGGAGTGGCTTATGGAAGTGCGATTTGGGCTGCCAATCGCGCTCAAACCTGCGGGAGGGTGAGCAGTTACCCGCTTGGAAGACGCTCTGCCCTGGTGTGCGGCGGAAGGGGGTGATGCCATTCGGAGCGGAGTGGTGATGGTCGTGCTCAGGAGGCCATCGTGTGACGGGACGCCTGGCCAGCGTCTGCCCAACT
>DAOTYW010000271.1:0-7732 GCA_034434755.1 Anaerolineae bacterium
TGGCAGGGCCGGTGTGCCGGCCCCTCACCCCACCCCCTGGCCCCCGCCGTAGGGGTTGGGGTGAGGGCTCAGCGCCGCGGACGGTAGGCAGTTACAAATTGCGTTCGAAACAATCCGTGGAATCCGTGTGCTCACAGTTCGCTCACCGACTGGAGCGGGATTTCCGACGGGGTGCGGACGGGCAGGGCGATGGTGAAGGTGCTGCCGCGGTTCATCTCCGATTCGACCCACACCCGTCCACCGTGGCGCTCGACGATGGATTTGACGATCGCCAACCCCAGCCCACTGCCGGGCGTCTCCTCGACATCCCGCCGCCGGATGCGGTAGAACTTCTCGAACAACCGCACCTGGTCCTCCGGCGCGATGCCGATGCCATTATCGCTCACCACGACCAGCACTTCCCGCCCGATCGTTCGCAGGCCGACGGTCACCGATCCGCCGGCGGGCGTGTACTTGACCGCGTTCTCCACCAGGTTGGCCACCGCCTGGCGCAGCAGCGTCGAGTCGCCGACGATGACCGGGGCCGGTTCCGACGCCTCCATGCGCAGCGTCAGCCCCTTCGCTGCGGCGCGGGCGCGCAGCCCATCCACCGCCTCGACGACGATGGCGCCGATGTGACAGGACTTCTCCTCCAACCCGACCCCGGCCTCGATGCGCCCCAGGTTGAGCAGGTCCTCAATCAGCCGGCTCATCTGCTCGATACCGACCAGGATCTTCTCCAGGTACTCCTGTTGCTTGGGGTTCATCTCGCCGACCATCGGCAACATCGTCGCGTAGCCGCGCATGAAGGTCAGTGGGGCGCGCAGGTCGTGGGAGACAGTGGCGACGAACTCCGACTTCATCTCGTCGAGTTCCTTGAAGTGGGTGATGTCGCGCATGACCACCACGCGGCCCATGTTTTCCCCTTCGGAGCTGAGGATGATCGAGGCGCTGGCGTAGAAGACGCGCCCGTTGGGGAGCGGCACTTCGGCCACCAGCGGGCCGGCGCGGCCCAGCGGCCCGGTGAAGATGCGCATCAGCTCGGCTTCCAGCGGCACCTCCGACAGCCGCCGGCCGACCCAGTCGTCGGCGGTGAGGGCCAGCGCCCGCTCCGCCGCCGGGTTCATCAGCAGCATGCGGTCGTCGCGGTCGGTGACCAGGACGGCGTCGCCGGTGCTGCTGAGGATGGCGGCCAGCCGGCGTCGCCCGCCCTCGGCCAGTTGGAAGAGCCGCGCGTTCTCGATCAGCACCGCCGCCTGGCCGGCCAGGGTAGAGAGGACGTTCACCGCCGACGGTTCCGGACGCTTCGGCTCGGCGAAGCCGGTCCACATCACCGCCACCGGCCGCCCCTTGCTGCGCACCGGCAGGGCGACCACCGCCTGGATGCCCTCCGGCAGGGGGCCGGATTCGACGATGGTGCGGGCGCGGCGGAGGTTCTCGATCAGCACCGGCTCCTCCACCTCGCGCGCCGCCGCCGTCAGGGCACGGTCCAGCGTCCCCAACCCATCCATCGCCTCACCGCGGCCCATCACCACCTGCGGGTCGCCGGCGGCGGAGAGGAGGACGATCCGCGAGACCCGTCCGCCGGTGGCCTGCAACGCACCCTCCAGCAAGCGCGGCATGCCCTGGGCGATGTCCAGCTTCGCCGAGACCTCCTGGGCGACCTGGAGGAGCAGGGAGAGGTCGTCCAGGCGATCCTTCAGGCCGACACGCATCTTCTCGAAGGCACTGCCGACCTGGGCGACCTCGTCGTCGCCGGTGACGACGACCGGCTGCTCCAGGTCGCCGGCGGCGATGCGTTCCGCGCCGCGAGCCAGCAGTTCGAGCGGGCGGGTCAATTGGTTGGTCGCCAGGGGGATGATCACGCCAACGGCAGCGGTCAACACGGTGAGCAGGACCAGCAAGGGGCCGGCAATGCGCGTCGCCTGTCCCAACACCACCTGGTGCGGCAGCAGGATCACCACCGCCCAGGGATACCCTTCGACGCGGACGTAACCGGCCAGTTGACGGGCGTTGGTGCTGGGATCGCGGCTCTCACGCACCCACCCCTGGTCGTTCGGCAGCGTCTCGATCGGCGGACGGCTCTCGTCGATCTCCCACGGCTCCAGCAGCCGCGTTGGATCCGGGTGCATGACGATGCGGCCGTCGGCGTCAACGACGAACCCTTCCCCCTGCTGCATCGTCCACTGCAGGCCGGTCAGCACCTGGGCCAGCAGGGGCGAAAGGTCAATCTCGACCCGTCCCACCAGCGTGCCGTACCGTTCCCCGTCCTGGTGGGCCTCCAACGGGCCGATGAACGAGAGGATTGCCCGCCCGCCCAGGCCGCGATGGACGCGCGTCGTCTGCAGGCCGCCGGTCTCCATAACCACAGTCATCAGTTCCGCCTCGGCAGCGGTCAATTCTGTCTCGCCCGCCGTTGGGGCGGGGTAGGTACAGAGCACCTGACCATCGGCGTCGTAGGCAGTCAGGCGGCTGAAATAGGGCAACATCTGCAGCGAACTCTGCAGCCGCGTCTGACAGGCAGCCTCGTCGCCGCTCCACAGCTCCGATTCACCGGCGAACTGGCGGATCAAGCTCTGGCCGATGGAGACGAACTGCCACAGCCCGTCGGCGCCGTTGCGGGCATCCCGCATCAGCGCGTCCACCGCCTGGCGGGTAGCAATGTCCGTCGCCGTCGCGCTGACTGCGTAGACCAGGACGACGATCATGACCAGAAAGAGGGGGATAAAGATGGACTGCAATCGGCGGTTCAGCGTGCGTCCGTACGGCGGGGAGCGCAAGGGGGTGATCACCGGGCGCAGTCGGCGGATCAGGTAGACGCACTGGAGGAGTAGCCCGTAGACAGCGGCCTCGGCGAGCCCCAGCGGGGCCACCGCAGCCAGCCAGGTGGATGAATAATCGAGCGCCGCCAGCGCCCCGCCCGTCCGGTAGGATAGGAAGAAGGCGGAAAGCATGTTCAGCGGCTGGACAAGGACATTGGCGACGATCAGCGCGACCAGGGGTTGACGGGCCAGCCAGGCCAGCCGACCGCGGTAGTTCTGCCGGAGGGAATAGGAAACCAGCGCCGCCTGGAAGGCCAGGCTGAACGGATCCAGGAGACTGTGGGTGGTTGCCCCGGCGCGCAGGAAGCCGGCCAATAGCCCCAAGAGCGCCGCCGGAGCCACCTCTGTCCACGCCGCGCCCGCCGCTACGGTCAGCAGCCCCAGCAGGGGGAGCGCCGGCACGATCGGCTCGATCGCCTGGCCAGGCGAGGAGAGGATGTCGGCAGCGGACAGGCGCAGGCGGGGCGCGATGTTCAGCAGGGCAGTAAACGGCAGCAGGAGCAGGAAGAAGAGCAACCGTCGCCCCCGCAGGGTGGCGAAGTCCCGCCGCCTCCGCAACAGGAGAGCCACCAGGCCGGTCGCGTAGAGGGCCAGGAGAAGGTAGGCTTCCCAGCGCTGCGGCCCCTCCAGATAGAGCCATTCACCCCACAGTTCGATCTGCATAGACGCCCTTTTCGTCGCAGTTGGCTGGTGAAACGACTGATGAGATTATACACCCGAACGGCGCAAGGGCCAACATGCACGCATGAAGGTGACTGCTCCGCTCACCCTCCCGCAGGTTCGGAAGTGACCGAGCAACGCATCGGAGTGGCCATTACAGTGCAATTCTGCAAATTATGCCCAATCCTGCAGGAGGGTGAGCAGTTACACCCGCGGGAGGGTAGGGGGTAGGTACATACGCGAAAGGCACGGAATACGCACCACGCAACACGTCCTTCATTTGCCCTCCCCAGCTTCCAGGAGTACAATGCTCCCAACGATTGACCACGCAAGGAGAGAGGTTATGCGCAGAGACGGACTCGATCTACATGGTGTTTTCCCCGCCCTGGTGACCCCCTTCGAGGCCAAGACGGAGCGGGTGGATGAGGAGGCCTTTCGACGGCTGATCCGCCACGTCCTCCCGCACGTGGACGGAGTGGTCACCAGCGGCACGACGGGCGAGTTCCCCTACCTGGACCGCGCCGAACAGCGCCGGCTGGTGGAGATCGCCCGCGAAGAGGTAGGGGCGACCCTCCGTGGTCGCCCAGAGGCGACCCTCCGTGGTCGCCCAGGCCGTAGTCGCCCCTACGTCATCGCCGGCTGCGGCGCCTCCGGCACCGCCCAGGCGCTTGCCCTGGCCGACGACGCCCGTCAGGCCGGTGCCGACGCGATCCTGGTCGTCACGCCATACTTCCTCCACCCGTCGGACAAAGAGGTCTACCAGCACTTCTACGAAATCGCCACCCGCGTGGACGTGCCGCTGATCCTCTACAACATCCCCCAGGTGATGGACGCGGCCCTGCCGCGCACGGTGGTGGAGGACCTGGCCGACCTGCCCAACGTGGTGGCGATGAAGGACTCGTCCGGCGACCTGACCTACACGATGGAGATCCTGGAGTACGCCGGCGATCGGATTGACCTGCTGATCGGCCACGACGAGGTGGTGGTATCGGCGCTGGCTGGCGGGGTGACCGGCATGATCCTGGCCAGCGCGCAGGTCTACCCGGAGGTATGGCAGGAGGTGCTGCGGCTGGTGGACGAGGGCCGGCTGGCCGAGGCCCGCGCCCTGCAGCGGCGGGTGCAGAAGCTCTCGCGCATCTTCTGCCGCCACGGCGGCGGGGTGGCGGTCAAGGCGGCGCTGAATCTGATGGGGCTGGCCGTGGGCGGCCCGCGCCGACCGCTCAAGGCGACGGGCGGGGCGCTGATCCACGAGACCCGCGCCGAGATCCGCCTGGAGCTGGAAAAGCTGGGCAAGATCGCCGTCGAGGAAGAGCCGTTCGAATATCCCGGCGGGCCGCTGGCGGGCCGCTTCGCCGACCTGGAGCTGAGCGCCGACGATGTCCGCGCCCATGGACTGCGCGTCGGCAGCGGCGCGGCCGGCGAGGGGTTGAACCGCGTCCAGCTCGACCTGATCGCCGGGCGCAAGGAGACGCCGCTGGGCGACGCCTACGCGCTGCAGCTCACCTACCCGCTGCACGGGCGCGAGGCGCTGACGACGATCCTGGAACCGGGGCTGACCGTCCGCCCCTCCACGTTGCTCCTGCCCACGCTGCCGCAGAAGGACCTGCGCCAGGCGAACATGATCTACGGCCCCACCCAGTCGGCGCTGGCGCGGGCGATCGTGGACGCGCTGGAGGCGGGGACGATTCCCCCCCAGGCGGTCGAGGATGAGGTGATGGTCGTGTTGGCGACGGTGCATCCCAAGGCGCTGGACCGGCACGCGCTCTACCGCAGCGTATACGATGCCGCCCGCGCCGCCATCGCCGGGGCGTTCGGAGCGGCATGAACGCGACGGGCCGCTACCCGACCCACCAGTCCTCGAGCCAGCGCACCCAGGTCAGGTGAGCGTGGACGGCATGGTAGAGCCGACGGTCGCCCGTGACCAAGGCCTCGCCCCGCAGTTGGGCCAACGCCAGGTAGGCTGCGTCGTAGGCCGAGCGGTCGAAGCGGTGCGCCAGGGGCACGATCTGCGACCAGGGCACGGCCTGCAATTCGATGCCCAGGCCGTCGAAGGCGGTCAGTATCGCCGTTCCCTCGTCGTCCGAGATGCGCCCGCGGCGGATCGCCTGCACGACCGCGTTGGTGAACTCGTAGAACAGCAGGGTAGGGGCCGTCAGTCGCAGCCGCCCGGCCACGTGGTCGCGGATCAGCGCCTGCGCCTGAGCCTGTTGCTCGTCGGGGAAGAACGCCGCCAGGAGGACGCTGGCGTCGGCGATCATGGCCGCCCCTCCAGCTCGCTGCGCGAGGTGCGGTACAGCTCGTCGGCGGTCACGCCGCGATCGCGCAACGTGTGGGACAGGCGCAGCACCTGCAGGTACGCCTGCACCTGGCTCAGGCGGCTGTACTCTTCGGGCGAGACGATGATGCCGACGGGCTTGCCCCGTCGGGTGATGGTGATGGGACCGTCCTGGATCCGCGCCAGCAACTTCGAGAGACGGCTGTGCGCTTCGGCAATCGAGATGACCATTTTCTCCATCCTGAATTGTCTATCTGATATTGAGAATTGTAGCATACAGAACTTGCAATGTCAAGTGGAATGACGCACGGAGGAAGAGCATGGGCTACAAAACCGATTGGCTGCGCGGTATCTTTCCCGCGCTGGTGACCCCTTTCACGAAGGACGACCGGCTGGACGAGGCGGCCTACCGGCAACTGATCCGCCACGTCCTGCCGCACGTCAACGGCGTCGTCCCTTGCGGCACCACCGGCGAGTTTTCCTACATGACCCTGGAGGAACGGAAGCGGGCCGTCGAGGTCTGCCTGGACGAGGTCAACGGGCGCGTGCCGGTGGTCGCCGGTACCGGCGCGCCGTCCACCCGCGAGGCGCTGTTGCTGACCGAGCACGCCCGCGACGCCGGCGCCTCCGGCGCGCTGGTCGTCGCCCCCTACTACCTCAAGCCCTCCTTCAACGAGGTCTACGACCACTACCGGGCGCTGGACGGGCTGGGCTTCCCCATCGTCCTCTACAACATCCCCCAGTGCGCCGGCACGCACTACCGCTGGTGGACCGGCGAGGGCATGGCGTTGGACTTCGACAACGTCATCGGGATCAAGGACTCGTCGGGTGACCTGCCGTTCATGGAGGCGCTATTCGAGAAGATCAGGGGGCGGGTGAGCATCTTCGTCGGCCACGACGAGGTGGTGCAGGCAGCGCTGGCCGCCGGGGCCGACGGGGCCATCCTGGCCTCGGCCAACCTGATCCCCGACATCTGGCAGGACGTCTACCAGGCCACGCAGGAGGGCGACCTGGCCCGCGCGCAGGACTGGCAGCAGAAGGTGCAGAAGCTAGTGCGCATCGTCGTCCAGTGCAGCTCGACCCAGGCGGTCAAGGAAGGGCTGCGCATGATGGGCGTGGAGGTGGGCGACTCGCGCCATCCGATCATGCCCGGCGGCGGCTTCCGCCGCGAGGACTACGAGGAGCTGCGCGTGCAGTTGGAAGTGCTGGGCAAGATCCCGCTGGACGAGGTGGTCTACGACCTGGGCGAGCGGACGGTGCGCACGCGCGTCCCGGCCACGCCGCAGACGCCGCGCACGGTGAGCGGCTGGACGCTGCGGGTGGGCGAGGGGTTCGCCGGCCCGCCGTTCCAGGAGATCGCCCACGTGGACCTGCTGATCGGCCGCCGCGACGGGCCGGTGGGACGGGCCATCGCCCGCTCGACCGAGGGCTGGGGCGCGGAGCGCGGGCTGGCGATCATCAACGAGCGCCCGCGCACCCTGCTGGTGCCGACGGTCACCGCGCGCACGGCGCGGCAGCGCTTCCTCCTCGAACGCGCCGCCGAGGGGATCAACCTGGCCATCCGCCAGAACGTCGAGAGCGGCTTCCTGCCGGAGGAGGCGCTGGACGAGCTGGTGCTGATCGTCCACGCCTTCGTCCATCCGGCGGCCTCCATCGCCAGGCGGGTGATGCTCAACAACTACAAGGCCACCGTGCAGGCGATTCGCAAGGCGATCGAGGGGCGGCCGTCGGTGGCCAAGCTGATCGGCGAGAAGGCCGCCGCCCGCCACCCGTTCCGCTACGCGCCGTAGCTGTAGGGGCGCACGGCCGGGCGCCCCTACTCAACATAACTGGCGGTGCGCCATAAACGCTAGAGGTAACTGCCTACCCTTTACCAGGCCTGGTGCTGGCAGGGCCGGTGTGCCGGCCCCTCACCCCACCCCCTGGCCCCCGCCCCTCTCCCGCTGCGGAGGGTGCTTAAAAAAGCCAGTGAAACAGAGGGGAGGGCTTGGAGGAC
>DAOTYW010000272.1:0-8017 GCA_034434755.1 Anaerolineae bacterium
TCTCTCTCAACACGGCTGCCTGACCTCCAGGAGGGAAAGGATAGCCCAATTATACCATGACCGCTGTGTCCTCTCTGCCCTTTTTAAGCACCCTCTCCCGCCGGGCGGGGGCCAGGGGGTGGGGTGAGGAGCCGGCACACCGGCCCTGCCAGCACCAGGCCTGGTAAAGGGTAGGCAGTTACCTGCGTGAAGCTATTTCCAGAGCGGTAGAGAGGAGGGCCCTACTGCAGGGTGGCACACAGCGTCTGCAGCACCTGACGGGTGCTGGCCTTCCGACGAGGATCGCAGGGGACCACGGCCTCCGCCGGCAGGCGCAGCCGCGCAGCGATCTCCGCCGGCGGCATGGCCGGCGAGAGGTCCTGCTTGGTGGCGACCACCAGGGCCGTGACGCGACGGCGGCCCAACCGCCGCAACAGTATACGGGCCAGGGTCAGCGAGGAGCCGTCCGTGCTGTCCACCAGCACCAGCAACCCGCTCGTGTCCTGGCCCAGGATGTCCCACATGAAATCGAACCGCTCCTGCCCCGGCGTGCCAAACAGGTGAAACAGGCACTTCCCCACCGTCGCCTGCCCGTAGTCCAACGCCACGGTGGTTGTCTTCTTGACCGCTGCCAGTGCATCGGTGATCACCCGATCGGTGGTGACGACTGGGATGTCGGAGGCGGTATGGACGAAGGTGGTCTTGCCGGAGTTGAACGCGCCGGTAACGACGATCTTATACGCTTTCGTCATCGCTCCCCTTGTCCGTCTCGCGGCGGAAGTCCACAAACCGGTAGCCCACGCCCCGCTCGGTGAAGATGTAACGCGGATGGGCCGGGTCGGGTTCGATCTTCTGCCGCAGGTAGGTGATGTAGAGGCGCAGGTAGTGCACCTCGTCCCGATACTCGTAGCCCCAGACCTTGGAGAGGAGCGTCTCGTGGGGCACCACCCAACCGGCGTTCTCGATCAGGTGGTAGAGGAGGCGGAACTCGGTCGGGCGGAGCTTGACCCGCTCCCCACCGACGATCGCCTCGCGCCGGTTGGTGTCCACGCTCAGGTAATCGTCAATCTGGATGATCGCCGATTCGGGGGCGGCCAGGGCGACGGTGCGGCGGAGGACGGCACGGATGCGCTCGGTCAGTTCGCGGATGCTGAAGGGCTTGGTGACGTAGTCGTCGGCCCCCAGCGCCAGGCCGCGGACGATGTCGTCCTCGTCCGAACGGACGGTGAGCATGATCACTGGCACATCGCTGATCTCACGCAGCATGCGCAGGGTCTCGAACCCGTCCATCTCCGGCATCATCACATCCAGCAGCACCAGGTCAGGCAGTTCGCCCCGCACGTAGCGCAGCGCCTCTATGCCAGAGAAGGCCTGGGCGGTGCGGAAACCTTCCAGCTCCAGGTTCATAGCGATGAAGCGGACGATGCGCTGTTCATCGTCAACGATCAGGATCAGCGGGCCGGGCCTGGTCATCGGTTACTCCCGCACGAACGTGACCACCTTCTCTTCTTCAGCACCGGGCAGGATCTCGACGCACTGGATGCGGTGCC
The DNA here is from genome assembly GCA_034434755.1 of Anaerolineae bacterium. Taxonomy (GTDB): domain Bacteria; phylum Chloroflexota; class Anaerolineae; order B4-G1; family DUEL01; genus DAOTYW01. The sequence goes on from DAOTYW010000272.1 coordinate 1,530, forward strand.
AGGGATAGATGAGCGACTGCACTTCCTGGAGAACGTAGGGCACGTCGCGTCCATCGCGCAAGCGTGGGTTGCGACAGACCAGCACCTGGTCCTGGGGGTTGGGCAGGTCCTCCAATTCGGCCACCACGGGTTCTTCGTTCAGAACATGGACGATGACTGTCACCGGCACGGTCTTCTCTCCCCTTCGTTCCAGGCGACGGTCAGGCCGTCGCCCACTCCTGGATCATCTCACTCCCAGAAGACCTGCACGCGCAAGCGCCCGGCCTGGATGATGTCCCCCTTGCTGAGCGGGTAGGGCAGATAGGGGGTCAGCCGCTGGCCGTTGAGGAACGTACCGTTGGCGCTGCCGACATCCTCGACAAACAGTTCGCCGCCGCGCTGGACGATTTTGGCCTGTCGGCGGGAGACGCCCATCGCCAATCCTCCCTCGGCGGTCAGGTCCACATCGGGAAAGATGCCGTGCGCGGCGTCCAGCCGCCCGATCAACACCTCCGGCGATGAAGGAATGTGCACTTCGCGCCCGGTGTCCATAATCTTCAGCAACAACGGGTGTGTCTCGGCCTCGTGTTCCTCTTGCGGCATACCCTCCCAGGTCGCCGCGCGCGACTTGGGGAGCTCATTCGTCGCCAGAGGGGAGGTGCGTAGTGCTCCGCCCGACGGCAGGTAGACACCACACTCTGAGCAGAAGAGGGTGCCGGGCCGATGCTTCTTACCACACGATGGGCATTCGATCATGCCACCTCCTATCGTTTGAAGCCCAGGCTGCGCGTGCCATACTTCAATGTCTTGTGGCCCTTCTCGGAGACCACCCCGCTCCGCGCCACCCGTCCCGCCTCCAGCAGCGCCATGTGCGCCAGTTCGGTCTCCCCCACATCCAGCAATCGCGTGGCGATCTGCTCCAGGCGCTGTTGCGCCTTTTCGGGCTCGCCCCTCTCCAGCGCGTTCCAGACCTGCTCCTGCATGCGGAAGATGCTCAGCCGGCTGAGGACATTGATGATCGGCGCGGCAGCGGTATCGGGGACGGGTCCGGCGACGACGTGGCTCGCCAGGTCGGCGATCAACCGCTCCTGTCGCTGCACGGCGGGCACCTCGGCAAGCAGTTCGAACTGCGCCAGGCGGTGCCGACCAGGGGTGAGCGGGGCGACGACCAGCTCCAACAGCACTTGGAGCGGGATCCCACTCTGGAGCATGCCCAGGCTCACACTCTCCTGACGAAAGGGCAGCCGCTCGAAGTGCGGCGTGGCGCGGAAAACCGATTCCAGGCGGACACGGTCAGAGAGGCGCAGGTTCAACCGCAACTGTTGGGCAAAGATCGTGCCCAGTCGGCGCACCTGCTCCAGCAACACATTGCGGATCTGTTGCGGGTGGGCGACATATACGGCCACACCATCAGCCTGATGGACCATATTGTCCAGGAAGGCATCGTTCCAGTCCTCCCCAATCCCCACAGCGCTGATGCCGATCCGTTCCAGGCCGGCACGACGGGCCTCGGCGATGCACTGCTCCTCATCGCCGTAGGTGCGCCCATCGGTCAGCAGGATCAGGTGGCTGATGACCTCCGCGTGGTGCAGGCGGCGCACCTGTTCCAGGCCAGCCGTCAGTCCCTGGAGAATCTCCGTGCCCCCGCCAGCCCAGATCGAGGTGACGCGGGCATGCGCCCGCCCGCGGTCCTCCATCTTCTGGCTGGGCATCAACACCTCCGCCCGGTCGTTGAAGGCGACCAGGCTGAGCGCGTCCCGCTCTTCCAAGTCGTCAATGATCTGATGCGCCACGGCTTTGACGTAGTTGAGCCGCTCGCCATCCATCGAAGTGCTGCAGTCAATGACCAGGCAGAGGTTGAGCGGCAGGCGCTGTATCGTAATCCCGGCCACCGGGCGGATCTCCGCCAGCACGTAGAGCGTCTGCTCCTCATCGAGCGCCGGCAGCCGATCGCGGCTCGCCACGATGCTCCAGGTCAGCAACGGCTGGTCGTCCGGCCCCCGCTCGGTCCGCCGCTTGTCGTAGGCGCGGCGACGGAGCGGATCGCCCAGCACGCGGTAGGCTTCCTCGATCTCGCGGAAGCGCTCGGCGGACGCCTCATCCGTCCCGCTGTCCGGGTGGAAACGACGCGCCAGTGCGCGGTGGGCACGCTTGATCTCCTCCTGCGTGGCCAGCGGCGAGACGCCGAGGATGGCATACAGATCGCTTTCCAGTGACATATCCTTCACCACCCGGACGGGAAACGGACCAGGACGGCGCTGATATTGTCCCGTCCACCGGCCCGGTTGGCAGCCGCCGCCAGTGCGTCACAGGCAGCCTGGGCAGTGGGTGCCGCGCCGATGATGGCAACGATCTCTTCCTCGCTCAACATCCCCCACAGTCCGTCAGAGCACAGCAACAGGCCGTGATCGGGTGAGATGGAGCGGAGCACGACATCCACCTCCAGCAGCCCGCCCTGTCCGACTGCCCGATAGAGGACATTCTTCTGCGGGTGGTGGGCCGCTTCGGCGCTGCTCAACTGCCCCAGTTCTACCAACCGATCCACCAATGAATGGTCATGCGTGACCCTCTCCAGATGGTCGGGGAAGACCAGGTAGGCGCGGCTATCGCCGACGTGGGAGATCACCACCTGGTTGCCCAGCACCAACGCACAGGTCAGCGTCGTGCCGCCGCCTGGGACAGCGCTGCTGACGATGGCATTGGCCCGCTGGGTCGCCTCTTCCAGCACTTCCTTCAACGAGGGCTGTTCCGCGTTGTGTTCCTGCTCCTGGAGCGTGACCAGGTAAATGTGCTGGAGGATGTGGCGGGCGGCGGCGCGCACGGCCAGGCAACTGGCCACCTCGCCAGCCTGATGCCCGCCCATCCCGTCGGCCAGGACGAACAGGCCGAAGGAGGGCAGGGAGTTCGATCCCGCCTGGTCGGCGCGGATGACCAGTACAGCGTCCTCGTTGGACGTGCGCTGCTGGCCAATCTCGCTGATCCAGCCGACCTGCGCCCGCCCGTCGCCGACCGCCGCCGGGGCAGCCGCCTCGGAGGCCGCACAGGCCTGCCTCTTTTCCTTTCCCAACAGCCGCCTCAAGAACGCCATAGCCGTTCCTTACACCGGCAGCGCGTAGAGATGATGGTCGCCCGATCCGACGTACACGATATCGTTGGCCACGGCGGGCGAGGAGATCACCGGGCCATTGGTTTGGAAACGCCAGCGCAGTTGACCGGTGCGGGCGTCCACGCAGTAGACGTGCCCGTCGGTGGAGCCGACGTAGACCGCCCCCGCATGCACCGCCGGCGACGAGTTGATCTGGCCTTCGGCCTTGCAGCGCCAGACCAGGTAACCATCCTCGAGGTCAATCGCGTAGAGGTAGCCGTCCGCCGAACCGATGTAGAGCGTCGAACCCTCAACTGCCGGGGAGGAGACAACCGCTCCGTCGGTGCGGAACTTCCACACGGCCCAGCCGGAGCGCTGATCGAGGGCGTAGATGAATGAGTCATGCGAGCCGAAACAGACCAGTTCCCGCACCAGCAACGGGGACGAAGTCACGGCGCGCCGGGCGCGGAAGCGCCACAGGAGCTTACCGTTGACGCCCACGGAGTAGAGCGAACCACCCTCGTCACCGAAGTAGATCGCGTCGCCGCCGGTCGCCGGCCGACAACGGATCGGCGCCTCCGCCGCGAACGTCCAGGCCGGTCGCCCGGTCGTGGCATTGACGGCGTAGAGCAGATGGTCGTCCGACCCTATCAGGACATGGCCGAGCATCATCTGGGGCGAGGAATAGATGCGCCCTTTCGTCGGGCAGGTCCATACCAGCCGCGCCGTCTTGATGTTGACCGCGTAGAGCGAGCGATCCACCGATCCGAAGAAGACCTTCTCCTCCGCCACGCAAGGGGACGAGGCCACCCCACCGCTGGTTGCGTACTTCCAGAGGAACTTCCCCGTCTCCGCGTCCAGAGCGTAGAGGTTGTTGTCGTAGGCGCCCACATAGACCACTCCGTTATAGACGACGGGGCTGGAACGCACCTCGTCCTCGCAGGCGAACTGCCAGATCGCCCGCTGTCCACCCACCGCCGAGAGATCGGCGGCAGCAGCGGTGGTCGAGGCGCGGGCCGAACGCAGGCCCAGCAGCGCCCGCTTCATCTCCTCCGCCGAACCGAAACGCTGGTTGGGATCGTACTCCAGGCTGTGACTGATGATCTCCTGCAGCTCCTTGGAAACCAGCGGATTGGTCTTGTAAATCGGCCGCTCGTGAAAGGAGAACGGCGGTTCCAGGCGGGGGTCCTGCTTGCTCAACAGATGGTGCAACGTGGCCCCCAGGGCGTAGATGTCGCCACGCGGTTCGGCAATGCCGCGGTACTGCTCCGGCGGCGAGTATCCTTCCGTGCCGATCATCGTCCCCTTCTGCCCACTCTGAAATACCTTGGCAATGCCAAAGTCCACCAGGCGGATGCGCTCCTGGTGATCCAACATCAGGTTGGATGGCTTCAGGTCGCGGAAAATGACCGGGTTGGGCTTGTGATTGTGCAGGTAGATGAGTACATCGCAGATCTGGATCGCCCAGTTGACGACCTGTTCTTCGGGCAGGAAGCTCTTGGTCTCACTGAGCAGCGCCTCCAGGTCCTGGCCATGGATGAACTCAATGACCAGGAACGAGCGGTCGCCGTGGGAAAAGAAGTCATAGACCTGGGGGATGGCCGGGTGGCTCAGCGTGGCCAGGATGTGCGCCTCGCGTTCGAAGTTCTGGACCACCATCTCGCGGACTTTGGGATCGGTGGCCGTGTTGAGCATCTCCTTGATCGCGCAGAGGCGCTGGACCTTGGGGAAATGCAGGTCCTGGGCCTTATAGACGGTGCTCATTCCGCCGGCTCCCAGGATCGCCAGGATGCGGTAGCGCTCCTGCAGCACCGCTCCCTCGACCAGGCGGCCGTCCACACGGGGGAGAACGTCGGCGCCGGCGATGGTCCGCGTTTCCAAGCCGGCGCGAGCAGCCAGGCCGCCGATGCGACGCGTCGCCAGGTCGTCAGCGGCCCCGTCCCCCGTGACCGCCGGAACGGGATGGTCGCTCGGGTTCGCAAGCAGGTTCTTGCTCATTCCAACCGTATTATAACCGACTTTGCACTTTACGCAAAGAGCAAGGGGAACAGCGTAGGACACCTACTCGCAGTTGTCCTGTTTCGAACACCTGGATGCTGCCGCCCTTGATGAAATCGGCGGTAGGAGTATAATGAACGCCAACGCTGAACTGCTCACCCTCCCGTAGGCTCCAGAGTGAAACCCCTACCCTCCCGATTGCGCCCGAACCTGAGGGAGGGCAGGCAGTTACTTGGCAAGAGAGAGAAACATCATGAGTAACCTGAGACTCCATTTTATCGTTCGTCTGATCTGCCTGGCCGTGCTCCTGGCCGCGACCGCCGGCTGCCGCCCGGCCGACGAGCCCATGAGTATGGGGGAAACGATGCCCACCCTCACTCCCGTGGCCCTGAGCGCGGACGAGCGGTTGAACGTCGTCGCCACGACCAGCATCGTCGGCGATGTAGTCCGGGCAGTCGGCGGCGATCGGGTCGCGCTGACCGTGCTGCTGCCGCCGGGCAGCGACCCCCACGCCTACGAACCAACGCCGCAGGACGCGGCGGCGGTCGCCGACGCCGACGTGGTGTTCATCAACGGCGCCGGCCTGGAACTGTTCCTCGAACGGTTACTGCGGAGCGCGGGCAGCCAGACGCCGGTCGTGCCCCTGTCCTACGGCATCCCCCTCCGCCAGGTCGCCGAGGAGGAAGGGCACGAGCACGAGGAGCACGAGGGGGAACATGAACACGGTGAGTACGACCCGCACACCTGGTTCGACCCCAACAACGTCATCGTGTGGACGGAGAATGTCGAGAGCGCGTTGAGCGCGCTCGACCCGGCCGGCGCCGACCTCTACGCGGCGAACGGCGCCGCCTACCGCGCCCGGCTTCAGGAACTGGATGCCTGGATCCGTAACCAGGTGGCTCAAGTGCCCCCAGAACAGCGGCTGCTGGTCACCGATCACGCCATGTTCGGGTACTTCGCCGACCGGTACGGGTTCGAGCAGGTCGGGGCGGTGCTGCCGGGGTTCAGCACCCTGGCCCAGCCATCGGCGCAGGAGCTGGCCGCGCTGGAGGAATCCATCCGTGCATTGGGCGTGCGCGCTGTCTTCGTCGGCACGGGCGTTAACCCGAACCTGGCCGAGCGCGTGGCCGAGGACACTGGCACCCAACTGGTTGTTCTCTACACCCACTCGTTGAGCGAACCCGGCGGCCCCGCCGACAGCTACCTGGCGCTCATGCGGACGGATGTGACGGCGATCGTGGAAGCCCTGAGGTGACACGGAGACACGGAGACACGGAGACACGGAGACGCGGAGACGCGGTGACACGGAGACGCGGTGACACGGAGACACGAAGACACGGAGACGCGGCGACACGGAGACGCGGTGACACGGAGACACGGAGATCACCCCCTCACCCCGTCACCGCGTCACCCCCTCACCGCGTCA
>DAOTYW010000273.1:0-7491 GCA_034434755.1 Anaerolineae bacterium
GGCACGTCGAGCACGGCCAGGGAGACGTCGAACGGGTAGGTCAGCACCTCGCCGACCTGGATCGTGCTGTTCACCGTCTCCGGCGCGCAGACGGCGATGCTGTCCGGCGTGACGGCGAGGGTGAAGTCGGCCTGGCTGACGCAGTTGTAGCAGACCAGCGCGAAGTCCTGATCGGTGTCGTCCCCCTGGTTGGGGATGCCGTCGGAACTCAGGTTGCTGGCGACGACGTGGAGGGTGAACGCGCCGGCGAAGGTGGGGCCCAGGAAGACGCCCTCGGTGTTGTTGCGGTAATCGGCGCTGCCGCCGGGCACGCTCCAGCCGCCGGAGAAGACGTTGCCCAGGTAGGTGTTGCCCCCGGCCTCGACCAGCAGGTCCAGGTCGTTGTTCCAGGCTGGCGTGCTGCCGCCCAGGCCGTGGCCCGGCGCGTCGGTCCAGACCAGCATCAGGCGCACCGGCTGGCCGGGGTCGGCGGCGAAAAGGGTCCGCACCCATTCCTCGCCGGTGTTGTCGAGGATCAGCGGGTTGTCGAAGTACAGCACGGACACCGTGGGCGAGATCACCGCTGCGGTATCCATGCGCCCCCAACCCTGGCGGCTGTCGAAGGGATGGCCCATCACGTTGCCATCGGCGTCGAGGTGACCGGCCAGGTCGTGGGCCACCGGCAGGAAGGCGGCCTTGATGAGAGCCGGGCTGGGATCCACGCCGTACAGGTCGCGGTAGTACTCGAGGAACAGCGCCACCGCCCCGCTGACGTGGGGCGAGGCCATGCTGGTGCCGCACATCGTCCCGTGGCTGCTGCCGGTGACGGTCGAGTCCACGTAGCAGCCGGGCGCGACCAGGTGCGGGATGTTGCGCCCGTCCAGGCACGGGCCGTGGGCCGAGTTGTCCGACAGGTCGTCGATCTGCAGGATCTGCGCCCCGCCGCTGGTCTGCATGCGGGTCGAGCCGATGGTGAAAATGTTCTTCCCCTCGTCCGGCGTGCCCTGCGAGCTGACGCCGCCGTTGCCGTTCATAATGGACAGGACGTAGCTGAGCGGCTGGTTGCCGGGAGTGTTCGGGTCGGCGTCGCGCACACCGATGTCCACCTGCATCGTGTCGTTGTCGTAGCCCTGGGGGGAGCCAGACGGTCCCCAACTGTTGCCCGACAGGGACGCGCCGTTGTTGACCGAATCGGTCATCAGCAGCAGCATGCCGTTGGGCTGCTGGAACCAAGGGCTGTAGACCTGCTCGATCAGGTTGGCGCCGGGGGCCATGCCTAAGCCGCGCAGGAAGCCGTAGGCGTCCACCACGCCCGACGAACCATCGGCGGCCATGATGCCGGCGGTGTGCGTGCCGTGGGCGCTGCTGGCGCTGCCGCCGCAGGTCTGGCCCGTACAGGGGACGATGCGATTGACCAGGTCGGGGTGGGTATCCTGGACGCCGCTGTCCACGTTGGCGATGATCACGCCGCTGCCGTTCACCCCGGCCGCCGCCAGCCAGGCCAGGTAGCCGGGGAAGGCCTGGTTACTGGCATTGTAATTGCCGACGTTGACCTGGTTACTCATCTCGCCGCGCAGCCCGCCGTCGGTGGGTTCGGGCTGGATGCTGTAGACGCCGGGCACCTGGGCCGCCGCCTGCAAACGCGCGCCGGAAATGGTGAAGTCGGCGATCTCGAAGACATCGTTCAAGACCGCTCGCCCGTCGTTCACCCCGCCCAGCGCCACGAGCTGCTGGATCGCCGCGTCGGTGTCGGAGGCGCGGACGAGCAGCACGCTTACCGGGATCGGCGCGTCCGGCAGGTTACGCCAGCGCGGCAGGACGCGGTAGGCCGGGGCGAAGGGGCCGCTCCAACGGACGAAGTCGGCCGCCGCGGCCCGCTCGACCGCCCGGGCCTCGCCCCAGACGACGTAGGTGAAGGGATGGATGTACTGCACGACCTGCAGGCCGCTGCGCCGCAGGCCGTCGAGCCAGTCGGCGCGGGTGGGGCCGATCAGTTGCACCAGATACAGGTCGGGCCCGCTGCCGCTCGTCCCCTCCCAGCCGGCGGGCAGGTTCGGCCCGCCCTGGCGGGGGTCGAAGCTCTGCTCGCCCAGGCGCAGGGTGAACGGTTCGGGGTAGGCCTGGAATGGCGCACCGCTGACGGCCAGGCGGGCGGCCTGGGCCGGGGTCAGCTCCAGCCAGACGAAGCTGCCATACTCCACAGCGCGCACGGCAGGGACGTCCGCTGCGGCATAGGCGGCCGCCGGGACGCGCACAAAGACGTTTCCGGTGGGGGCAGGGCCTGAGGCCGATACCGCCGGCCAGGCGACCAGGGAGAGCATCAACGACATCAGGAACGACATCAGGATAGAGAGACCACGTTGGATGGTTTTCACTGCTTCCTCCATTGTTCGTCACCGCCTGCCCTCTGCCAGGCCTGAGGCGGATATGGCCGATATTACGGCAGGCAGCGACCATGGTTCACCGTGGCCGGTGCAAAGCCCTGGCAACGCCAATGCTGCCCCTACGAGACCAGGGCACGGAGGGTAATTGTATCACATCCTGGCTATGGGGCAATCCCGGCGAATGTGGTATACTGACCTGGCGATATCTGGCTCGTCACGTGTCCGTATGAGGAGGGATTGGATGTTCGAACTGCGGGTCCTGCCGACCGGCGAATACGCCACCAACTGCTATCTGCTGGCCTGTCCCCGCACGCGCCGGGCGTTGTTGGTTGACCCCGGTGCGGAGCCGGAGCGGGTGCTGGCGCTGTGCGCCGACGTGCGCGTCGCGCGCATCCTGCTCACTCACGGTCACTTTGACCACCTGCTGGCGTTGGAGGCGGTGCGGATGGCCCTGCGCGCCCCGGTGGGCGTCCACCCCGCCGATGCGGCCGGGTTCGATGTGCGGGCGGATTTCGATCTGGCCGACGGGATGGTGCTGGGGGTCGGGCCGCAGCGTGTGCGCGTCGTCCACGTTCCCGGCCACACGCCTGGCAGCGTCGCCCTGCGCTTCGACCGACGCGCACTGGTCGGTGACGCCGTCTTCCCCGGCGGTCCAGGCCACACGGCCAGCCCGGAGGCACTGGCGACGCTCCTGCTCTCGCTCCAGCGCACCGTCTTCGCCTGGCCTGACGACACAGCGCTCTACCCCGGTCACGGCGCGGGCACGACCGTGGGGGCGGAGCGACCGGCCTTCCAGTCCTTCCTGGCCCGCCCGCGCCCGGCTGACCTGTGCGGTGATGTCCTGTGGGGACCACCGGCCGGGGGCGAAGCAGCCCTGTTTGCCCACTTGTGATGATTATAATGATCTGGTTTTGACAAATCTCCATCCTGTGATACAATAGATAAAATTGGAGTGACTGCTCCGATCACCCTCCCGCAGGTTCGGAAGTGACCGGGCAACGAATCGGGGTGGCCATTGAAGGGCGATTGGCGGCAAATTGCGCCCCAACCTGCGGTAGGGTGAGCAGTGACCAATTGGAGGCGAAGGATGCAGGAAACTCGACAGCGGATCGTGGAGATCATCAAGGTGCGCGGCCAGGCGACGGTGGACGAGCTGAGTGCCGAGCTGCAGTTGACGCCGGTGACCATCCGTCATCATCTGGATGTCCTGCGCAGCCGGGGGTTGATCGCTCCGCCCAAGGCGGTGCGCAAGGGCGGGCCGGGACGCCCCCAGCATGTCTATCGGCTGGCCGACGAGGCCGACGAGCTGTTCCCTAAGGGCTACGACCGCTTCGCCGGCGCGGTGCTGGCGGAACTGGAAGAGCGGCTCGAACCGGAGAAGCTGGAGATGGTCGTGGAGGGCGTCGCCGAACGGCTCGCCGCGCAGGCCCACTTGTCGCCAGAGGATGGCCTCGACGAGCGGATCCATCGGACGCTCGAATACCTCAACAGCCTGGGCTATCTGGCTTCCATGGAGCGTGGGGAGGGTGGGTCGGTGCGTCTCCACGTCGCCAACTGCCCCTATGAGCGGGTAGCTACCCGCTATGCCCAGCCCTGTCAGGTAGACCTGAAGCTGATCGGGCACTTGCTAGGCGTGCCCATCGAGCGGATCGAGATGATCGTTGACGGGGCGGACTGCTGCACCTACGTCCTCTTGCCTACGGCGTGAGATGGCGCTGAAGACCACATTGATCTACCCCGGCATCGCCGGCCGGGGCTGGAGCTCCCTCATGCAGGGCATGGAGGCCGGCTGGATCTCCCACGGCCTGGCCTCGCTCAGCGCGGCAGCCAAAGCGCAGGGGTTCGCCGTTGACCTGATCGACCTGCGCGCCCTCTCCGGCTGGGACCATTTCCGCCAGGTGCTGGCCGAGCGCGATCCCGATGTGATCGGCGTGACGATGATGAGCGTGGACTACAACCCGGCGCGTCAGGCGGTCGCCATCGCCCGCCAGGTCAAGCCGGAGGTGGTCACCGTCATCGGCGGGCCGCACGTGACCATCGCATTACAGGACAGTCTGCGCATCCCCCACGTGGACTACCTGGTGACCGGCGAGGGGGAGGTGACCTTCCCCCGCCTGCTGGGCCAGTTGGCGCGCGGCGAGCGCCCGCCCCACCGCGTCCTGCGCGGCGAGCCACCCGACCTGGACGCGCTGCCCTTCAGCGACCGCGCCCTCTTCCTCGACGAGTGGAAGAAATGGGGGTACAGCCTGGACTCGCCGGAGGTGCCGTTCGTCGCCGAGCTGCCGGCGCCGTTCGCCACGGTCATCGCCGGACGGGGCTGCATCTACAACTGCTCGTTCTGCAAGCCGGGGGAGGACTACCTGTTCGGTCGGCGCACGCGCCGTCGCAGCGTGGACAACGTCATTGCCGAGCTGCGCGAGCTGGTCGGGCGCTACCGCCTGGCATCGTTCATGTTCCACGATGATTGCCTGACCGAGGACCGCGACTGGGTGACCGAGTTCACCGAGAAGTACGTCGCCGAGGGGTTCACGATGCCCTTTTTCTGCCAGAGCCGCGCCGACATCATCGTCAAGAACGAGGACATGGTCGAGCGGATGGTGCGCGCCGGACTGCGCGGCTACTTCATCGGCTTCGAGAGCGGCAGCGACCGCGTGCTCAAGTTCATCCGCAAAGGGACGACGGTGGAGCAGAACCGCCAGGCCGCCCGCATCTGCCGCCAGCACGGCGTGGCGATCTGGGCCAACTATATGCTCGGCCTGCCGACGGAGACGAAGGACGAGGTGCTGGCAACGGTGCGGCTGATGAAGCAGATTGACCCCGACTACTACAGCCCGGCCTTCTTCACCCCGCACCCCGGCACGGATCTGTACGACTTCGTGGTCGAGCACGACCTGAGCCGGATCACCGACTACGACTCCTACCGCCGCAACCCTACCGAGCCGAAGATCCGCGGGCAGGATTACGCCTTCCTCCAGTGGGCGATGGCCGAGAGCCAGCGCCGCACGCCGCTGAACGCGCTCCGGCGGTCGGCGCGACGACAGTGGCAGCGCGTCCGTCGGCTGACCCCGGCCAGGGTGCTGCGCAAGCTCGGCCTGGCACCGTCCGGGTGAGCCTGGCGGGGCAGGCCGGCCCGCTGCCACCCCTACAGGCTCATCTGCGGCCGGTACTCGCCCCAGACTCGCCGCAGCACGCCGCAGATCTCGCCCAGGGTACAGCCGGCCTCCACCGCGGCGACGAATAGCCCCATCAACGGCTCGTCGCTGGCACGGGCGGCGGCCTCGATGCGCGCCAGCGCCGCCGATGCCCGTTCCCCGTCCCGCCGCGCCCGCAGCGCGGCCAGCCGTTCCCGCTGCCGCGCCTCGACCGCCGGATCGACCACCAGCCGCTCCAGGCCGCCGTGTTCCTCACCGAGCTGGTACTCGTTGACGCCGACCACGATCCGCTCTTTCGTCTCGATCTCCTTCTGATAGCGGTAGGCAGCGTCGCTGATCTCCTGCTGAATGTACCCCTGCTCGATGGCTGCCAGTGCCCCGCCCAGGGCATCAATCTTGTCCATGTACGCCTGCGCCCGTTGCTCGATCGCGGCGGTCAGGCGCTCGATGACGTAGGCGCCGCCCAGCGGGTCCACAGTGTTGGCCACCCCCGACTCGTGGGCGATGATCTGCTGCGTGCGCAGGGCGATGCGCACCGACTCCTCGGTCGGCAGCCACAGCGCCTCGTCCCGCGAGTTGGTATGCAGGCTCTGCGTCCCGCCCAGTACCGCCGCCAGCGCCTGCAGCGTCACGCGGATGACGTTGTTCTCCGGCTGCTGCGCCGTCAACGTGCAGCCGGCGGTCTGGGTGTGGAAGCGCAATGTCCACGATTCGGGGTCCCGAGCGTGGAAACGCTCGCGCATGATCCGCGCCCACAACCGGCGGGCGGCGCGGAACTTGGCGATCTCCTCCAGGAACTCGTTATGGGCGTTGAAGAAGAACGACAGCCGCGGCGCGAAGCGGTCCACCTCCAGCCCGGCCTCCAGCGCCGCCTGGACGTAGGCGATGCCGTTGGCGAGGGTGAAAGCAACCTCCTGGACGGCGGTCGAGCCGGCCTCGCGGATGTGATAGCCGCTGATGCTGATCGTGTTCCAGCGCGGTACCTCGGCGGCGCAGTAGCGGAAGAGGTCGGTGACCAGGCGCATGGACGGGCGCGGCGGGAAGATGTAGGTGCCGCGGGCGATGTACTCCTTGAGGATGTCGTTCTGCACCGTCCCGCGCAGCGATTTAGCGGCCACGGCCTGTTCCTTGGCCACGGCGATGTACATCGCCAGGAGGATCGCCGCCGGGGCGTTGATGGTCATGGACGTGCTGACCCGTTCCAGAGGGATGCCGGCGAAGAGGATGCGCATATCCTCCAGGCTGCTGATGGAGACTCCCACCTTGCCCACCTCGCCCTCGGCCAGCGGGTCGTCGGCGTCGTAGCCGATCTGCGTCGGCAGGTCGAAGGCTACCGATAGCCCGGTCTGCCCCTGCTCCAGCAGATAGCGGTAGCGGGCGTTCGACTCCTCGGCAGAGGCGTATCCGGCGTACTGGCGCATCGTCCAGAAGCGACCACGGTACATCGTCGGTTGGACGCCGCGGGTGAACGGGTATTGGCCGGGAAAGCCCAGGTCGGTCAGGTAGTCCGCCGGCGCATCGGTGGGCGTGTAGAGACGGTCGAGGGGGATGCCGGATGGCGTCTCGAAGTGCTCGCGTCGTTCGGGGAACCGTTCGACGGCCGGCTGGACGACGGTCTCCTCCCACTGTTGTTTGGCCTGCTTCAGATCGTCCACACTCCCTCCCTGTTCGTGGGGCAGGCTGATAGCCTGTCCCACAGGCTGTCCCCATTTTACTCCATTTCACGGATGGGGCAATGAGGGAACCACAGATTACATAGATTGCACTACCCCCTACTCTCCCGCAGGGTAACTGCCTACCCTTTCTAGGCCTGGTGCTGGCAGGGCCGGTGTGCCGTCCCCTCACCCCGCCCCCTGGCCCCCGCCCCTCTCCCGCCCGGCGGAGGGTGCTTAAAAAGGGCAGAGAGGACACAGCGGTCATGGTATAATTGGGCTATCCTTTCCCTCCTGGAGGTCAGGCAGCCGTGTTGAGAGAGA
>DAOTYW010000274.1:0-8749 GCA_034434755.1 Anaerolineae bacterium
GTCGCGCAGGCACCAGCTTCTCGTAAACCAAAAGGTCCAACTCCGTGGGTTCCCGATAGTAATTCTCTCTCAACACGGCTGCCTGACCTCCAGGAAGGAAAGGATAGCCCAATTATACCATGACCGCTGTGTCCTCTCTGCCCTTTTTAAGCACCCTCAGGCAGGAGAGGGGAGGGGTAGGGGGAGGGGTGAGGGCGTCAACCGCCCCCGACGTCGGAGAGGCTCAGAAGCCCGTCCAGCGCCCCGGTGACCTCGTCCAGCGAAGCGAATACCCGCGCAGCGTGGGCAAAGCCGAGGCCGGCGGTATGGACGGTGGGCACGGCGACGCAGACCATCCCCGCCGCCCAGGCCGCCTCGACGCCGATGGGACTGTCTTCCAGGGCCAGGCAGCGGACGGGAGACACACCCAGTCGCGCCGCCGCCTGCCGGTAGACATCGGGCGCGGGTTTGCCGCGTGCCACGTCCTCGCCGGTGACCACAGCGGCAAAGCGATCGGCCACCCCCAGCGTCCGCAGCGCCAGGGCCACGTAGCGCCGGTGGCCGGAGGTGGCCACTCCCAGCGGCAGCCGACGGGCGTCCAGCTCGTCCAGCAGCCGGTAGAGGCCAGGACGGGCCTGCAATTGACCCGGCACCGCGTCCAGGAACAGCCGGTCGCGCGCTGCCATCGCCTCCTCAGGCGGGATGGGCAGCCGGAATCGTTCGCAGAGGAAGCGGGCCGAGTCCACCACCCGCAGGCCCAGGATCGCCTGCAGCGTCGGCCCGTCCAACCGCTGCCCGTAGCGGGCCAGCACCTGGTTCCAGGCCCACTCCGCCAGCGGCTCGCTATCGGCCATCAGACCATCCAGGTCGAACACGGCAGCGCACAGGGGCATGCACCCAAACCCGCGGGAGGGTGAGCTGAGCAGTGACTGACGATCATTCTAAATCGGTTTCTGATTTTGGCAACCCGGCACCGTCTCCGCGTCTCCGCGTCCCCGCGTCCCCGCGTCACATCTTGCGCCTCGCCCGACCTGTGGTAGAATGACCCATTGCCGGGAGGAACGCGGAATGGCGAAGAAAGAGAACCACACCATCGGCTACGACGCCGGCGACGTCCAGGTGCTGGAGGGCCTGGAGGCGGTGCGTCGGCGGCCGGGGATGTACGTCGGCGGCACCGACAGCCGGGGACTCCATCACCTGGTCTACGAGGTGATTGACAACTCGATTGACGAGGCGCTCGCCGGCGCTTGCGACCTGATCGAGGTAACCATCCACAAGGACGAGAGCGTCACCGTCCGCGACAACGGGCGCGGCATCCCCACCGCCCCCCACCCGGACAAAAAGGTCTCCACGCTCGAACTGGTGATGACCACCCTCCACGCCGGGGCCAAGTTCGGCGGCGGCGGCTACAAGGTCTCCGGCGGCCTGCACGGCGTCGGCGTCTCGGCCGTCAACGCGCTCTCGGAATGGGCCGAGGTGGTAGTGGACGACCCCCGCGACGGCTACAAGTACCGCCAGCGCTACGTGCACGGCGTCCCCCAGGGCCCGGTGGAGCGCGTCGGCAAGGCCGACCGCGCCGGCACGACCACCACTTTCCGCTACGACCGGACGATCTTCAAGGACGTCGAGTACCGCTTCGACACGCTGGCCCAGCGCATCCGCGAGATGGCCTTCGTCACCCGCGGGGTGACCATCCGCCTGGTGGACGAGCGGCCGGATGACTTTCCCAACCAGATGACCTTCTACTTCGAAGGCGGCATCCTCTCGTTCGTCCGCTTCTTGAACCGCGACCGCGAACCGCTCCACCCGCCGGTCTACGTCGAGCGGGAGGTGGATGGGGTCGGCATCGAGGTGGCGATCCAGTACACCGACTCCTACAGCGAGTCGGTCTACCCCTTTGCCAACACCATCCACACCATTGACGGCGGCACGCACCTGACCGGCCTGCGCGCAGCGCTGACCCGCACGATCAACGACTACGCCCGCAAAGCCAACCTGTTGAAGGACAAGGATACCAACTTCTCCGGCGACGACGTCCGCGAGGGCCTGACCGCCGTGGTCAGCATCAAACACCCCGACCCGCAGTTCGAGTCGCAGACCAAGGTCAAGCTGATGAACGCCGAGGTCAAATCGCTGGTCGAGTCGGTCGTCGCTGACGCCTTCTCTGAGTTCATGGAGCGCGACTCCGCCTCGGCGAAGCGGATCGTCGAGAAGTGTCTGACCTCGTCGCGGGCGCGGGTGGCCGCCCGGCAGGCGCGCGACCTGGTCATCCGCAAGAGCGTGCTGGAGAGCCTGACCCTGCCGGGCAAGCTGGCCGACTGTTCGGAGCGCGAGTCGGCGCGGACGGAGCTGTTCATCGTCGAGGGCGACAGCGCCGGCGGGAGCACGAAACAGGGCCGCGACCGCCACTTCCAGGCCGTCCTGCCGCTGCGCGGCAAGATCCTCAATACCGAACGGGCGGGCATCACCAAGGTGTTGAGCAACAAAGAGGTGCAGGCGCTCATCTCCGCCCTCGGCACCGGCATCGGCGACCAGTTCGACCTGGGGAGCCTGCGCTACAAGCGGGTCATTCTCCTCTGCGACGCCGACGTGGACGGCGCGCACATCCGCACCCTGCTGTTGACCTTCTTCTATCGCTACATGCCGGCCCTGGTTGAGGAAGGCCATCTGTTCATCGCCCAGCCGCCGCTCTACCGCATCGCCACCGGTAAGCAGGTTGTCTACGCCTATAACGACGCTGAGAAGGACCGTCTGCTCCAGGCCATGAAGGACCAGAAGGTGACGCTCCAGCGCTACAAGGGTCTGGGCGAGATGAACCCGGAGCAGTTGTGGGAGACGACGCTGGATCCGGAGCGGCGCACGCTGCTGCAGGTGACCGTCGAGGACGCGGCCGTGGCCGACCGCACCTTCACCATGCTGATGGGCGACGCTGTCCCGCCCCGAAGGCGGTTCATCCAGACGCACGCCAAAGAAGTGCGCAACCTGGACGTGTAGCGTGCTGCGGCGACCGCTGCTCCTGATCTTCTTGCTCGCCCTGGCGCTGCGCCTGGCAGTGGTCATCTCCACGGCGGACCTGCCGATCGGCCTGGACGACATGTTCCAGTACGATATGCTGGCCCGCTCCATCGTCGCCGGCAACGGCTACCGCTGGTACGCCCAGGAGGACCTGGCGCTGATCCAGCGTTACCTCCAGATGGAGGTGCCGCCGGAGTACGACCCGCGCGGCGTGCCGACCAGCTTCCGTCCCCCGCTCTACCCGGCCTTCCTGGCGCTCGTCTACCTGGTCGTCGGAAGCGGAGCGCATCGCCTGTTCGCCGCCCGGCTGGTGCAGGCGGTGTTGGGGGCAGGGCTGGCCCCGCTGACCGGCCTGCTGGCCCGCCGGCTGGGCCTCAGCGAGCGCGTCGGGCGCTGGGCCGCCGGGGCGATCGCCGTCTACCCACTGCTGGTCATCTACCCGCTGGCCCTGGCGACGGAGAACCTCTACGTGCCGCTGCTGGCCCTGGCGCTGTGCGTGTTGCTGCGCGCCGGGGAGACCGGCCGCGCCCGCGACTTCGCCCTAGCCGGGCTGCTACTGGGTTTCACCGCCCTGACCCGTTCGGTGGTCACCTTCTTCGTCCCCATCGCGGCGGTGTGGGCGGTGGTCGGTAAGGGCACCGTAGGGGCGACCCTCCGTGGTCGCCCCGCCCTCCGTGGTCGCCCCGCCCTCCGTGGTCGCCCCGCCCTCCGCGGTCGCCCCGCCCTCCGTGGTCGCCCCGCCCTCCGCGGTCGCCCCGCGCCGGGCGCGGACGGGGCGGGCACCGTAGGGGCGACCACAGAGGGTCGCCCCTACGGGAACGGCGTGCTGTTGCTGCTCTGCTTCCTGCTCGTCACCATCCCCTGGTCGGTGCGCAACACGCTGCTGCACGGCGAGTTCCACTTCATCGAATCCGCCCTCGGCTACGACCTCTACGTCGGCTACCACCCGCTCAGCACCGGCACGTTCACCTACCAGGTCTCCCGCGACCTGCTGCCCATTCTGGACGACGGGGAGCGCCACCGGCAGGGGATGGCGGCGTTCTGGTCCTTCGTCCGCGCCGACCCTGCCCGCGTGTTCTACCTGATGGTGCGTAAGTTCGGCCATTTCTGGGCGCTCGACCGAAGGGCGTTCCAGTATTTCTACAGCAATGGGTTCTTTGGCCAGTGGCCGACGTGGATGGTCGGCGGGGCGCTGGCGCTGCTGTGCGCGCCGCTGCTGCTCGTCGCGCCGGGCGGGCTGGCCGGCGCGGCGCTAACCCGCCCGCGCCGGGCCACGCTCCTGATCGGGCTGCTCTTGATCTATTACGTCGGCATCCACATGCTCATCCTGGCCGAGGATCGCTTCCACGTGCCGCTGCTGCCGCTGCTAGCTGTCTTCACCGCCCACGCCCTGCTCGACCGCCCCTGGCGACAGGCGGCGCGCTGGCAGCGGATCGTCGCCGTCGCGCTGGTGCTGGCGCTGCTGGCGACGTGGAGCAGCGAGCTGGTGCGCGACCACGAGCTGCTGCTGGCCCTGCTGGGCCCGCAGGGATCGCAGTTAGGGCTGAGCTACTGAGGAGCAACCGATGGGCGAAAAACTGCGCATGGACTGGCGAACGGTGGTAGCTGCGATCACCAGCACGCTGCTGCTCGTCATCGCCCACCATCATATCTTCTTCGACTATTGGCTGGCAACACAGACGCTGCTCTACCTGCTCATCCCCCTGCTGATCATCGCCCTGGTCTTCCGCGAGTCGCCGGCCCGCTACGGCTTCCGGCTGGGCGACTGGAAGGCGGGGCTGGTGCTGACCCTGGGCGGGTGCGCGCTGATGGCGGTGGTGATGGCCTTCATCGCCCGCCTGCCAGCCTTCACGGCCTACTATGGCCACGCCACCGAGGCCGGGCGCTTCCCCTTCTGGGTCGAGGACGGCATCGAGCTGTTCGCCTGGGAGTTCCTCTTTCGCGGCTTCCTATTCTTCGCCCTCTACCGCGCCTGCGGGCCGATCGCCCTGGTGCTGCAAGCGGTGCCGTTCACCCTGGCCCACTTCGGCAAGCCGGAACTGGAGACGTTGAGCTGCATCTTCGGCGGCACGGCTTTTGGCTACGTCGCCTGGCGCACGCGCTCGTTTCTCTACCCGTTCCTCATCCACTGGTTCCTCAGCGTCTTCACCGCCCTGGTCGCTTCTGGAGCGCCCGGATAAGACACGGGATGATGAACCACAGAGACACAGAGAAGATAGAGACCAGGCTCTCCACCGAGAGAGACCCCGTGCCTCTGTGGTTTCCACTCATCGCTATCCTCATCGTCTACGCCGCGCTGGGTGTGCTCTACGCCGTCCACACCCCAGCCTGGCAGGTGCCCGACGAGCCGGCGCACTACAACTACATCCGCTTCATCGCCGAACAGGGCGCGCTGCCGGTACTGGAGGCGGGGGACTACGACCAGGCGTACCTGGAGCGGCTGACCGGCGAGCGTTTCCCGCCGGAGCTGTCCATCGAACCGGTCAACTATGAGGACCACCAGCCGCCGCTCTACTACTTGCTGGCCGCGCCGCTCTTCCGGCTCTTCGACGGCGCGCTGCTGCCGCTGCGGCTGTTCTCCGTGGCCCTGGGCGCGCTGCTGCTGACCATCGTCTATCGGCTGGTGCGCGTCCTCTTTCCCCACCGGCCCACGCTGGCGCTGATCGCCGCCGGCCTGATCGCCCTCCTCCCCCAGCACCTGGCGATGACCGCCGGCGTGAACAACGACGCCCTGGCCGAGGTCGTCCTCGCCGCCACCCTCCTCACCGCCCTCCGCTACCTCCAACCTCCGTCCTCCCACCTCCATCCTCCCACCTCCATCCTCCAACCCCTCCCCCTCGGCCTGCTGGTCGGCCTGGCGCTGCTAACCAAGACCACCGCCTACGGCGCGCTGCCGGTGGCGCTGCTGGCGGTCGGGCTGCGGATATGGCGGACGACTGACCACGGCCCACGGACCACGCACCACGCACCACGCACCTGGCAAAGCCTCCTCCCCGTCCCGCTCATCCTGGGCATCGCTCTCCTGCTTGCCGGGCCGTGGCTGGCCTGCAACGTTGCCGTCTACGGCTGGAGCGATCCCCTGGGGCTGGCCCGGCACAACGCGGTCGTCGTCGGTCAGCCGCGCAGCGCCGAGTGGCTGGCCCTCTACGGCTGGGGTGGGCTGGTCGTCCGCTTCGTGCGCACGACGTTCCAGAGCTTCTGGGGCCAGTTCGGCTGGATGGGCGTGCCGCTGCACCCGCCGGTCTACCGGGCCCTGGCCCTCTTCTCCGCCCTGCTGGTGGGCGGCTTCCTGGGCTGGCTGTTCGACCGGCGCAGGCCGCGCCCGACCCGTCCCCAGGCCGACGGGCTGCTCTTGCTGGCCTTCGCCGCCCTGTGGACCGCTGCGACCTACCTGGGGTACAACCTGACCTTCGTCCAGCACCAGGGCCGCTACCTCTTCCCGGCGTTGGTGCCCTTGGCACTGGGGGCTGCACTGGGGTTGGACTGGCTGTCGGGCTGGATCCGGCCACGGTGGGGCCGCGCGCTGGCGCTGACGGCGCTGGCCGCCGGCCTGGTGGCGCTGAACCTCTACGCGATCTTCATGGCCATCGTACCGATGCTGGCCCGTTGACTCAAGACCTGACAGGTCTTCCGCGACCGATCGGGCCTGCTTCCAGGGGGGTGAAGGATGGACACTCTGCAGCCTGGGCTAATGGGTGAGGCAGAACGATTGGTGACCGACGAGCTGACCGCCGCCCGCTGGGGCAGCGGCCTGGTACCGGTGCTGGGCACCCCCGCGCTGGTCGGCCTGATGGAGCAGGCGGCGGTGGCCGCCCTGTCCGGCCATCTCCCGCCCGACCAGACCTCCGTCGGCGTGCGCATTGACGTGCGCCACCTGGCGGCGACCCCCGTGGGGATGACTGCGCGGGCGCGGGCCGCGCTGGTCGCCGTGGACGGGCGCCGGCTGACCTTCCACATCGAGGCGTGGGACGAGGCGGAGCGGATCGGCGAGGCCAGCCACGAGCGCGTCATCGTGGACGCGGCGCGTTTCCTCCAGCGGGTCGGCCAGAAGGGCCGCTGAGGCCACTCACGGCGCTTCCTCGAATAGTACCAGCGCCTGCGGACAGTCGGCGGGCAGGATCACGGGCACGATCGCCGAGAGCGGCCGGTAGGCGAAGTAGGCGCTGTCCAGGTGCAACTGCACGTACCAGGTGCCCGCCTCCGTGCCGACGGTCGGCGACACCACCCAGCCCGCCGGGCCGTAGGTGGGGGCGGAAGCGGAGCGGACGATCATCTCCGTGCCCGGACCCCAGACGTGGAGCGGATAACCGCGCAGCGGCTCCCCCTGCCGGTCGCTGACCGCGCCGGCGATCCGCGGCCCGGCGCAATCCAGCAGCGGCCCTGGCCCGTAGACGATGGTGGCAGAGAAGGGCCAGTTCGCCTGCGGCGTGGGGGTCAGCGTGGCCGGGTGCAGCGGCGTCGGGGTGGGCAGCGGGAGGCGCATCGGGCCGGCGGTCGCCCCACCGCTGGCGACGGTCACGGGAGTGCCGGTCGGGGTCGGAACAGGGCCCTCGACAGGGCCGGGCGCGGTCGCGTCAGGAAGCGGCAGCGCCGCCGGCGGCGGGTAGGGGTTGAAGGGCAGCGCCGGGTTGACGAGCAAGGCCAGGATCGCCGCCGCCGCCAGGCCCGTCGCCGCCAGCATCAGCACGGTCAGGACGTGGGCCAGCCGGTCGCCGCGCTTCCTTCCTCTTCTGCCCACCGCGCCGTCCTCAGGGCCACGTCTCCCAGTTCCGCGTGCACGTCACGTAACCCAGCGACGTTTCCGCCGTCCCGCCCAGTTGAACGAGGAGCGGGTTGGAGACAGCCCGGTAGGTGCCGTCCCGTTCGGGGAGGCTGTTGTAGAGCTGCACGCGGATCTCCATCGCCTGGTAGCCGTTGGGGTTGTAGACCTGTTCCCAGGCCGCCGCGTTGCCGTAGAGCAGATTGACGCGGTGGTCCCAGCCGGCCGGCAGCGGCTGGGCGGCAAGTTCGCCCGACCACGAGCGGAAGAAGTAGCCCGGCAAGGGATTCCCGTCCAGGTCCTGCACGTGCCCGGCTACGCCCGACCAGTTGTCATGGAGCGGGCGGCGGTACTCGACCGCGCAGTCGAACGGGTAGGGCGAACGGGTGACCCTCGGCGTAGGGGTCAGCGTGGGAACGGAGGTGGCCGTTGGTCGGGGCGTCGGGGTGACGGTCGGGGTGGGCGTGTCCGTCGGCGCGCCGGTCGGAGTGGCGGTGGGCGGCTCGGTTGGGTTGTCCGCCGGCGCTGCGGCGACCGCCGTGGGTTGGCGGGGCGGGAAGGGGTTGAACGGAACCGTTGGGTTGATCAGCACAATGCCGTAGAAGAGAATGGTGACGAGCGTGCAGGCAAGCACCGCCACGCTCAACCAGCCCATCAGGGCATCCGAGCGCCTCCGTCCACGGCGTTGCTTTCCGCGCTTCGACCCTTGTGTCGTCATCATCCGCCTGTCCTTCGTAACTGCTCATCCGTAACTGCTCATCTCACCTTCCCGCAGGTTTGGAAGTGACCGAGCCACGAATCGGAGTGGCCATGGAAGTGCGATGTGGGCTGCAAGTTGCGCCCGAACCTGCGGGAGGGTGAGCAGTGCTGACAATCGCTACGCGCGCCGAATCACGGCGCGGTATTGACATAACGTTCGATTGCTGCCTGCGCCCACAGCGCCTGGATCCACTGCTCGAAGGCCTGGTCGCGCAGCAGTTGCAGGTTCTCCGGGCT
>DAOTYW010000275.1:0-15742 GCA_034434755.1 Anaerolineae bacterium
CTCTCCCGCCCGGCGGGAGAGGGGCGGGGGCCAGGGGGTGGGGTGAGGGGCCGGCACACCGGCCCTGCCAGCACCAGGCCTGGTAAAGGGTAGGCGGTTACTGCCCGTATTGTAACAGAAAGGGGAGAAGGCGGCAAGCCGGTGCAGCCGGTACCTATTCAACTCACCCTCCCACAGGTTCGGAAGTGACCGGGCAACGGATCGGAGTGGCCATTGAAGTGCAATGTGGGCGGCAAATTGCGCCCAAACCTGCGGGAGGGTGAGCAGTTACTGCAGCCGTGTGAGCCACGGCCCGCAAACCTTAAAGTTTTCCGTGCGATCCGGCATGGGACTGGACGTGGGGGAAAAAGTGGTGTATAATGGGGCAAAGTGGGTCAAGGTGGGGGATTGGCGCGGTTTTGGAGGCCCACGACACCGCCGGGTGGGGACGGGTAGAACAAATGTTCTTGGGCGAATACCTCCATACGCTCGATGACAAGGGCCGGCTGACGATCCCGGCCAAGTTCCGTGGCGACCTGGCGACGGGCCTGGTCGTCACCAAAGGGATTGACCGCTGCCTGGTGATCTACTCGATGGACGCCTGGCGGGCGCTCAAGGAGCGCGTCGCTGGGCTGCCGATGACCGATCGGAACGCGCGGGACTTCCGCCGCCTGCTCTTCGCCAGCGCTGCCGACACGGTGCCCGACGCCCAGGGCCGCGTCATTGTCCCCCAGCCTCTGCGCGATTACGCCGGCTTGAACGGCGAGGTCGTGGTCGCTGGCTGCGACGCCTACATCGAGCTTTGGAATCCCGACGCCTGGCGCGACGTGCAGAAGCGGGTGGAAGAGGACGGCGATAACGTCGAGCGATGGGCGCAACTGGGCATCTGAGCGCTCCCACGGGCCATGGCGTGGAGCGGGATGTGGTCGAGGGCCACGTCCCGGTTCTTTTACAGGCGACGCTCGATCTCCTGGCAGTGCGCTCCGGCGGCGTCTACATAGACGGCACGGTGGGCGGCGGCGGACACGCGCGGGCGATCCTGGCCGTCTCGGCCCCCGACGGGCGGTTGCTGGGCCTGGACCGCGATCCGGCGGCGCTGGAGGCGGCGCGGGAGCGGCTGGCCCCCTTCGGTGCGCGGGCGACGCTGCGCCGCGGTTCCTTCGCCCGGCTGCGCGAGCTGGCCGAGGGGTTCGCTCCGGCGGACGGGGTGCTGCTCGACCTGGGGCTCTCTTCGCTGCAGTTGGCCGACCCGGCGCGCGGCTTCGCCTTCTCCCGCGAGGGGCCGCTGGACATGCGCTTCGACCCCGGCGCGGGCGGGCCGACCGCCGCTGACCTGGTCAACAGCCTCTCTGTTAACGAGCTGGTGGAGCGATTATACCGCTATGGGGAAGAACCGCAAGCCCGCCGCATCGCCGAGGCGATCGTCTCCGCCCGCCCGCTGACGACGACCACCGCGCTGGCCAGGGTGATCGAGCAGGCCGCGGGCCCACGGCGCGGGCCGATCCACCCGGCCACGCGGACGTTCCAGGCCCTGCGCATCGCCGTCAACGAGGAACTACAGGCGCTGGAAGCGGCCCTGCCGCAGGCGCTGGAGGTGCTGCGCCCCGGCGGGCGGCTGGTGGTGATCAGTTTCCACTCTCTGGAGGATCGGCTGGTCAAACAGTTCATGCAGCGCGAGGCGAAAGACTGCCTGTGCCCACCGGAATTGCCGGTCTGCGCCTGCGGCCACCGGGCGCAGGGGCGGGCGCTGACCCGCCGTCCGCGACAGCCAGAACCGGCCGAGGTGGCCGTCAATCCCCGCGCCCGCTCGGCGCGGTTGCGGGCGTTCGAGAAGCGATGAGCGGTCCATTACATCGCCTGACCTCCAGCGTCGGAGCGCTGGATTTTGGCTTCCGGAAGGGGCACGACCTGAACCGCCAGGCGGCGCGGGCGCTGTTCGTTGTCATCGTCCTGATCTGGCTGGTCACCGCCGCCTACCTGGTGCTGGTCAGTCAGACGACGGTGCTGGCCCGGCGCATCCAGGACCTGCGCGAGCAACTGGCGTCCCTGGAGCGGGAGAACTGCCTGTTGGAGCAGGAGATCGCGGCCCGGCAGGCGGTGGATAGGCTGTGGCGCGCCGCGGCCGAACAGGGGCTCGCTCCCGCTACCGCGGTCGAGTTCGTGGAGCCGTGAACGATGTCCGCACACCTCCGTCGCCGACTGATCATCTTGAACGCCCTGCTGGCCGCCGTGGTGGTCCTGTTGACGGTCCGGCTCGTCCACGTCCAGGTTGTCCAGGGGGCGGAGATGCGCGCCCAGGCCGAGGCAAACCGACTGCACCGGCTGGTCATCCCCGACCCGCCCCGCGGCCAGGTCTACGACCGCCACGGCACGCTGCTGACGGTCAACGAACTGCGTTACGCCATCGAGGCCTACCCGCCTTACATCCACGACCCGCAGGCCGCTGCCGAACGGCTGGGACCGATCCTGCACGTCCCGGCCAGCGCCCTTGCCCCAGTGCTCAACAGTGACCGGACCTGGGTCAGCCTGGAACGCTACGCCACGATGGAACAGGGTGAGGCGATCGCCCAACTGGGCATCGAGGGCGTCGCCGTCCAGCGTCGCTGGCTCCGCTCCTACCCGCACGGCGAGACGCTGGCCCACTTGCTGGGCTTCGTCAGCCAGGACGGGCAGGGGTTCTATGGCCTGGAGGGATACTACGACCGCGAGCTGCGCGGCCAGGCGGCGGAATGGGTCGGGGAGACAGGGCCCTCTGGACGGCGCCCGCTGCCGCAGGCTGAGGGGACCGTGCCGGTGCCCCGCCCCGGCAGCGACCTGGTGCTGACCCTCGATCTGGGCATCCAGGTGCTGGTCGAGCAGGAACTGGAGCGGGCGCTGGCGGAGTACGGTGCCCAGGGAGGGACGATCATCGTCATGGATCCGCGCAGCGGGGCGATCCTGGCCCTGGCCGACCGGCCCACCTTCGATCCCAACCACTACGAGCAGGTCATCTACTGGCAGCAGGAAGACGCCTTCCAGAGCATGGCCTATGGCGCGCAGTACGAGCCCGGGTCGGTTTTCAAGATCGTCACCATGGCCGCGGCGCTGGACAGCGGGACGATCACGGCGGATTTCACCTACGTGGACACCGGGCGGGTCGAGTACGGCGGGCGGATGTTCACCAACTGGGACCACAACGCCTATGGCGAGCAGGACATGGTGGGCTTGCTCGGCCATTCGCTCAACGTTGGGGCGGTGCACCTGGCGACCCGCATGGGGGCGGATACGTTCTACCGCTATGTGCGGGCGTTCGGCTTCGGTCAGCCGACCGGCGTGGACCTGCAGGGCGAGGCGTCCGGGCGGGTGCGCACGCCGGACGATCTGGACTGGCACGATTCTGACCTGGGGACAAACAGCTTCGGGCAGGGGCTGGCCGTGACGCCGTTGCAGATGATCGCGGCGGTGGCGGCAGTGGCCAACGAGGGTCGCCTGATGCGGCCCTACCTGGTCGCCCGCCAGGTCCTCCCCGATGGCACGGTGATCGAATCGCAGCCGGCGGTGCGCGGGCAGCCCATCTCGGCACAGACCGCCGCCGCGCTGTCCGAGATGCTCGCCCAGGCGGTCGAGCAACACATGCCCCAGGCGCAGGTCGAGGGCTACCGGATCGCCGGCAAGAGCGGCACGGCACAGATCCCGGTGCCCGGCGGGTACGATCCCCGCTGGACCATCGCCTCTTACGTTGGTTTTGGACCGCTGGAGGAGCCGCAGTGGGTCATCCTGGTGCGGCTGGACCGGCCGCAGGTGTCGCCGTGGGGCTCACAGACCGCTGCGCTGGTCTTTCAGCGGTTGGCGATGCAGATGCCGGTGATGCTGGGGATACCGCCGGATTAGTGGGTAGTGGGTAGTGGGTAGTGGGTAGTGGGCAGTGGGCAGTGGTCGGTCGAGAGGGAGAGGATGCTCACGCTAGCTGACGTGGTGCAGGGATTGGTGAACGTCCGCCCGCCGGAGTGGGAGCGGAAGGCGACGCGGGTCGTGCTGGACTCGCGGCAGGTCGAGGCGGGCGATGTCTTCTTCGCTGTGCGCGGCGAGCGTGCCGATGGCCATGACTTCGTCGGCGATGCGCTGGCGAAGGGCGCGGCGCTCGCTGTCATCGCCCGCCCGGTCGAGGGCGGGGTGCCGCTGCTGGACCTGACCGTTCCCCAGCCAGCGCTGCCGCAGGCCTGGGCCTTCCCGTTGCTGCTCCGCGTCCACGATTCCATCGAGGCGCTGCAGCAACTGGCCGGCTTCTGGCGACGACGTCATTCCCCACGGGTCATCGGCGTCACCGGCAGCATCGGTAAGACGACGACGAAGGAGCTGATCGCCGACGTCCTGGCGCGGCGTTACTGCACCCTGCGCAGCGAGAAGTCGTTCAATAACGAGATCGGCCTGCCGCTGACCCTGTTGCGCCTGACCCCCGACGTCGAGCGGGTGGTCCTGGAGATGGGCATGTACGACGTGGGCGAGATCGCCGGGCTGGCGCGTATCGCCCTGCCGCACGTCGGCGTGGTGACGATCATCTCGCCGGTGCATCTGGAACGGGCCGGGACGATGGAGCGCATCGTCCAGGCGAAGACAGAACTGGTGCAGGCGCTGCCGCCAGCCCCGGAGGGGGTGGCGATCCTCAACGCCGACGAGCCGCTGGTGCTGGGGATGCGCACGGCGACGCGGGCGCGCGTCTTCACCTACGGCCTCTCGCCACAGGCCGACCTGTGGGCCGACGAGATCGAGGGCCTCGGATTGGAAGGCGTGGCCTTTCACCTGCACTATCGGGAGGAAACGCTGCACGTCAAGGTGCCGCTGCTGGGCCGCCATTCGGTGCACACCGCGCTGCGGGCGACCGCGGTGGGGCTGAGCGAGGGGCTGACCTGGCAGGAGATCATCGAGGGCTTGTGCGCGCCGTCGCCCCAACTGCGGCTGGTGGCGGTCAACGGCCCGCACGGTTCGACGGTGCTGGACGATACCTACAACTCCAGCCCAGCCTCAGCCATCGCTGCACTGAACCTGCTGGCCGAACTGGGCGGACGCCGGATCGCTGTACTGGGGGATATGCTGGAACTGGGCGACTACGAACGGGAGGGACACGAGCTGGTCGCCATGCGGGCAATGGAGGTGGTGGACGTGCTCATCACCGTCGGCGCGCGGGGGCGGATGATCGGGGAAACGGCGCTCCGGTGGGGCATGCCTGCCGACCGCGTGTACGTCGTCGAGGACAACGAGGCGGCGATCTCCATATTGGAACGGCTGGTCGGCGCGGGCGACGTGATCCTGGTCAAGGGCTCGCGGGCGCTGCGCATGGAGGAAATCGTCGCCGCGTTGGGAGGGGACCGATGGACGTCGCATTGATTCTGGCGAGCATCTCATTCCTCCTGACGGTCGGCTGGGGACCGCTGTTGATCCGCCTGCTGCGTCACTACGGCATCGGTAAGCGCATCCGCATCGAGCTGCCCCGCGATCATCAGACCAAGCTGGGCACGCCGACGATGGGCGGGCTGCTGATCGTCGTGCCGGTGGTGCTGATCACCGTGGTATTGACCATCCTCTACGCAGCTCAGGACGAGACGCCGGAGGCCGGGGCGACCGGGCGCTCGATCCTGGTGCCGTTGGGGGTGATGCTCATTTTCTGCCTCATCGGTGCGGTGGATGACATCGCCGGCGTGCGCGGGATGCGCCGCGGCGAGGGGCTGCGCGCCCGGCTGAAACTGCCGCTGGAGCTGGCGATCAGCTTCGTCATTGCCCTGGTGCTGCACTTCGCCCTCGATTTGCGCAGCATGGCGATCCCCGGCGTGCAGGAGCGGATCGAGATCGGCCTGCTCTACATCCCGATCGCCATGGTCATCATCGCCGGCTTCGCCAACGCGGTCAACTTCACCGATGGGTTGGATGGCCTGGCGGGGATCATCACCGCCAGCGCCTTTGCCGCCTACGGGGTGATCGCCTTCCTGCAGGGGCAGGCCTACCTGGCCCGCTTCTGCTTCATCGTCGTCGGCGCGTGCTTCGCTTTCCTGTGGTACAACGCCCGCCCGGCGCAGATGATCATGGGCGACACGGGCAGCCTGGCGCTCGGCGCGACCCTGGGCACGGTCGCCCTGATGACCGGTCAATGGCTCATCCTGCCGGTGGTCGGCCTGGTGATGATGGGCGAGCTGCTCTCGGTGATCATCCAGGTCGCCTACTTCAAGTACACCAAGCGGCGCACCGGCCAGGGGCGGCGGGTGTTCAAGATGGCCCCCATCCACCACCACTTCGAGCTGCTCGGCTGGTCGGAAACCCAGGTGGTGCAGCGGTTCTGGCTGGTGGGGCTGATGGCGGCGATGGCCGGAGTGGCGCTGGCACTGCTGTGAGGCGTAGTGCGTGGTGCGTGAATAGGAGGATGAGATGGATTGCGGTTTGCTCTGGTTCGACGATGACTCTCGTGGTCTCGAGGAGAAGGTGCAGCGGGCAGCAGCGCACTTCCAGCGCAAGTACGGACAGATGCCCAACGTCTGCTTCGTCCATCCGAGCATGTTGGGCGGCAACGGCGCGCAGCAGGTGCTGCGTGCCGGCGAGGTAGAGGTGCGCCCCGGCCGGGCGATCCTGCCCGATCACTTCTGGCTGGGCGTAGAGGAACGGGAGACGCGGAGCGCGGGGCGGACGGCAGGCCGCCGTTAAGCGAGGCACCGGCGAGGGATGGTGGACACTTGAACCCCGGACTGCGAACGTTGGACCTGCGCGGCAGGCGGGTGGTGATCCTGGGACTGGCCCGTCAGGGGCTGGCCCTGGCGCGCTTCCTGGTCGAGTCGGGAGCGGAGGTGGTGATCTCCGACCTGAAGCCAGCGTCGGCGCTGGCCGACGAGCTGGCCACGCTGGGCGACCTGCCGGTGCGCACGGTGTTGGGGAAGCATCCGCTCAGCCTGTTGAAGGGTACCGACTTGCTCTGCCTGAGCGGAGGGGTGCCGTTGGACGCCCCCATCGTCGTCGAGGCGCGGCGGCGCGGCATCCCGCTGACCAACGACGCGCAGCTCTTCCTCGAGCGCTGCCCGGCTGCGGCTATCGGCATTACCGGCTCGGCGGGCAAGACGACGACTACCGCGCTGGTCGGCCAGATGGGCCGCCAGGCGGGCCGCACGACCTGGGTGGGGGGCAACATCGGCAACCCGCTCATCGCCGACCTGCCGCGCATCGGCGCGGACGACTTCGTGGTGATGGAGCTGTCCAGCTTTCAACTGGAGATCATGACCGTCAGCCCGCACATCGCCGCAGTGCTCAACATCACGCCGAACCATCTGGATCGGCACAAGACGATGGAGAACTACATCGCCGCCAAGCGGCCGATCGTTGCCTACCAGAAGCCGGAAGACATCGCGGTGCTGGGCTTCGACGACGCCCGCGCCCGCGCCCTGGCCCTGGAGACGGCGGCCCATCCGGTCTTCTTCAGCGGCGGTGTGGAGGTGGACGAGGGGACGTTCAAGAACAACGGTCACCTGCTGTGGCGACGGGGCGGGATCGGCATCCTGATCTGCCGGGCCGATGAAGTGCGGCTGCGCGGTCGCCATAACCTGCTCAACGTCCTGGCCGCCTGCGCGATCTGCGGCGTGGCCGGGGTGGACGTGGAGGCGATGCGGGAGGCCATTCATACCTTCACCGGCGTGGAGCATCGCCTGGAACTGGTGCGGCAATGGCGCGGCGTCTCCTGGTACGACGACTCTATCGCCACCGCCCCGGAACGGGTGGTGGCGGCGCTGCGCTCGTTCAGCGAGCCGCTCGTCCTGCTGGCCGGCGGGCGGGACAAGGACCTGCCCTGGGGGGAGTTCGCCGTCGAAGCCGTGCAACGGGTCCGCCATCTGATCACCTTCGGCGAGGCCGGGGGGATGATTGCGGGGGCAGTGGAGGAGGCGAGGAGCAAAGAGAGCGCGGGCACGCTGGCGGCGGTGACGCGGGTGGGGACGTTGGAAGAAGCGGTCGAGGCGGCGGCGCGGGCGGCGCGCCCCGGCGACGTGGTGCTCCTCTCCCCCGGCGGCACCAGCTTCGACGCCTTCCGCGATTTCGCCCACCGCGGCGACCGGTTCAAGGAACTGGTACGGGCTCTGGAGGACTGAGGCGTCCATGATTGTCAAAGAGGCGCGGAGACGCGAACGGCGCGAGCCGGACTACCTGTTGGCCCTGACTGTCGTGGCCCTCTCGCTGCTGGGGCTGCTCATGGTCTACAGCACCACCTGCGACTGGAGCTACCTGGCCAGCGGCGACCCCTTCCGGCAGGTCGAGCGTCAGGTGCTGTGGCTGGCGCTGGGCGTGGGAGTGGCGCTCTTGCTGGTCCGCACCGACTACGCTCTCCTGCGCCGTTTCGCCGTCCCCTTGCTGGGCGGCACGCTGGCGGTTTTGCTCGTCTTGCTGATCGTGGGCGATTGGGTCTGGGGCGCCCGCCGTTCGTTCCTCAACGGCTCGGTCCAGCCGGGCGAACTGGCCAAGCTGACCACCGTGGTCTACGCGGCAGCGTGGATCTCCTCCAAAGGTGACCAGATCCGCGACGTGACCTACGGGCTGATCCCCTTCTCGATCTGGGTGGGGGTGATCGCCGGGCTGGTGGTGCTGCAGCCGGACATGAGCGCAGCGGCGGCGCTGGTCGCGGCCGGTTTCGCCGTCTTCTTCCTGGCCGGGGCGCACATCGGCCAGCTCTTCGTCGCCGCGACGGTGGGGGGCGGGGCGTTCTGTGGCCTGATCGCCCTCTACCCCTACGCCCACCGGCGGGTCGCCGAGTTCATCGCCGGGCTGCAGGATCCCAGCCGGTTGCCCTACCAGCCCCGCCAGGCGCTCTACGCCCTGGCCAACGGCGGATGGTTCGGCACCGGCCTGGGCAACGGGCGGGAGAAGTTCTACCTGCCGATGGCTCACAACGACACGATCTTTGCCGTGGTGGGGGAGGAACTGGGATTGTTGGGCTGCCTGCTGGTCATCGGGCTGTTCATCCTGCTGGCCTGGCGCGGTTTCCGCATCGCCCTGCGGGCGCAGGATCGCTTTGGCAGCCTGCTGGCCTGCGGGCTGACCTGTCTGTTGATCTTCCAGGCCCTGTTGCACCTGGGGCCGGTCACCTCGTTGGTGCCGTTCACCGGGACGACGTTGCCGTTCATCAGCGCGGGAGGGTCTTCGTTGGTGGTGTCGTTGGCAGCGGTCGGCTTGTTGCTGAGCGTCTCGCGCGGCCGGCCGCCGAGGGAGTGGCGAGATGGTGCGCTGCTGGATCGCGGGCGGTGGGACGGGAGGGCACGTCTACCCTGGCCTGGCCGTCCTGAGCGCGCTTAGGGCGGCGGGGCCGGTGGAGCCGCTCTACGTGGGCGGCGCGGGCAGCGTGGAGGAGGGGCTGGCCCGCCGGGCCGGGCTGCGCTTCGTCGGCGTGCCGGCCGGCGGCCTGCACGGGCTGGCGCCGGGGCGGGCAGCGCTGAATCTGGTCAGGCTGGCGCGTGGCTTTCTGGCCGCCCTGCGCCTGGGCCGACGGGAGCGCCCACAGGTCCTCTTCGTCACCGGCGGTTACGCCAGCGTGCCGGTGGCGCTGGCGGCCTGGACGCTGCGGGTGCCGATCCTGCTCTACCTGCCGGACATCGAGCCGGGGTTGGCGGTACGCTTCATCGCCCGCCTGGCCACCCGCATCGCCGTGACGACGGAGGACTCGCGAGCCTGCTTCCCGGCCCGCCAGACGGTCGTGACCGGCTACCCGGTGCGGCCAGAGTTGAGCGCGGTCGGGCGCGAGGAGGGCCGGCGGCTGTTGGGGCTGGCGATGGATGTGCCCGTGCTGCTGGCGCTCGGCGGCAGCCACGGCGCGCGGAGCATCAATCAGGCCGTGACGGAACAGCTCGAATCGTTGCTCCAGGAGACTCAGGTGGTGCACGTCAGCGGAGAGCTAGATTGGCCGTGGGTGACGGAGCGGGCCGGGCGGCTGCCTCCGTCTCTGCGCGGCCGCTACCATCCTTTTCCCTACCTGCACGAGGAGATGGGGGCAGCGATGGCGGCTGCCGACCTGGCCGTCTGTCGGGCGGGCGCGTCCGTGCTGGGCGAGCTGCCGGCCCTGCGCCTGCCAGCGGTGCTCGTGCCCTACCCCTACGCCTGGCGCTACCAGCGGATCAACGCCGGATGGCTGGCCAGCCGGGGCGCGGCGGTCGTCCTGGAGGACGGACAGTTGCGGGATGAGCTGCTGCCGACCGTGCGGCGGCTGTTGGGCGAGCCGCAGGAACTGGCGGAGATGCGCGAGCGGGCCGGCGAGCTGGCCCGCCCGGACGCGGCATCCTGTCTCGCCCAGGAACTGCTCGCCCTGGCCGCCAGGCGTGGGGAGGAGAACAGGCGATGATCCCGTTCCATACGGTCTTTCTGATCCTGGTGTTGATCTTTGCCCTCATCGGTAGCCTGCGAGGGTGGGCGAAAGAAATCATCGTCGCCTTCAGCGTCCTGCTGGCGCTCTTCCTGGAACAGGTGCTGACCACCATGGTCCCGCCCATCCGCGACCTGTGGGCCAACATGCCGCTGATGAGCAAGTTCTGGATCCGCGTCGTCGTTTTCCTGATCATCGTCATCTTCGGGTATGCCAGTCCCAGCCTGGCCCAGCGTTTCGGGGCCAAGGTCGCCCGCGAACGGCTGCAGGATGTCCTGCTGGGCTTCTTCATCGGCGTGCTGAACGGCCTGCTGATCATCGGTACGATCTGGTTCTACCTGGATGAAGCGCGCTATGGCGTGCCGCCGGAGCAGCTCAACGATACCCTGGTGTGGGATGAGTCTGGTCCGGTGCTCGACCCGGACACCGGCCAGCAGATGGTCGCCCGCGGCTATGTGCCGGATGCGCGCGGGATCGGCGGCATCCGCCCGCCGGAGTCGGACAGCCCGGCGACCAACATTCTCCCCTACCTCCCGCCTCGGCTCATTGCCGGGCCGCCGCTGTACCTGGCGGTTGGCCTGGCGTTCGTTTTCGTGTTGATCGTGTTCATATGACGGCGATGGACTTTCGCGGCTGGCGGGTGCACTTCGTGGGCATCGGCGGGGCGGGACTGTCCGCCATCGCCCGCGTGCTGCTGGAGCAGGGGGCGCGCGTTTCCGGCTCCGACCTGGCCCTCTCGCCCGCTGCCGAAGCGCTGGCACGGGACGGGGCGCGGGTCTACCTGGGCCACCGCGCCGGGCAGGTGGGGGCGGCCGAGATGGTCGTCGTCTCCTCGGCGGTGCCGGAGGACAACGTCGAGGTGCAGGCGGCGCGCGCTGCCGGCATCCCCGTGGTCGGGCGCGCCCAGGTGCTGGGCGAACTGATGGCCGGACGGGTCGGCGTCGCCGTCGCCGGCACCCACGGCAAGACGACGACCACGGCGATGATTGCCACCGTCCTGTGCCACGCCGGGCTCGACCCGACGTACATTGTCGGCGGGATCGTGCCGGGGTTGGGCGGCAACGCGCATCACGGCAGCGGCCCGCACTTCGTCGTCGAGGCGGACGAGTACGACCATACTTTCCTGGGGCTGCGTCCCCGCGTGGCGGTGATTACGAACGTGGAACACGATCACCCGGACTGCTACCCGACGTTGGGCCATCTGCGGCTGGCCTTCGCCGACTTCGCCGCCCTCCTGCCCCCCGACGGGCTGCTAGTGGTCTGCCGGGATGACCGCGTGGCCCGCGAGATCGGCGCCGGCCTGATCGCGCAGGGCCAGCGGGTGGTCTCCTATGGCCTGCGGGAGGCAGCGACCTGGACGGCGCTCGACCTGCGCGCCGACCCGGCTGGCGGCTCGGAGTTCCGCGCCGTCCGCGATGGCCAGGCGCTGGGAGAGGTGCGCCTGCGCGTGCCAGGCGCGCACAATGTGCTCAATGCTCTGGCGACGCTGGCCGTGGCCGATCATCTGGGGCTGCCGTTCCCGACCGTCCGCTCGGCGCTGGAGGGGTTCCGCGGCGTGGCCCGGCGCTTCGAGTTGAAAGGGGAGGTGGACGGGGTGACGGTGATTGACGACTACGCCCACCACCCGACCGAGATCCGCGCCACGCTGGCCGCCGCCCGTGAACGCTTCCCCGGCCGGCCGCTGTGGGCGGTCTGGCAGCCGCATACCTACAGCCGCACGAGGGCCCTGTTGACCGAGTTCGCTCAGGCGTTCGCCGGGGCCGACCACGCGCTGGTGTTGCCGATCTACCCGGCCCGCGAGCAGGATACGCTGGGGGTCAGCAGCGAGGACGTGGTCGCGGCGATGCACCACCCCGACGCCCGTGCGCTGGGGTCGTTGGAGGAGGCTGTGGCGGTGCTCGGCCTGGAGGTGCGCAGCGGCGATGTGGTGCTGACCCTGGGCGCCGGCGACGGCGACCGGGTGGGTGAATGGCTGTTGATCGCTTTGCGTGGGGAGGAGGGAGTGGATGACGCAGAGTGAGCGGCTCCAGAGCCGTCTGGACAAGGTGCGCCGGCGCAGGAAGCTGCGTCGCGGTTTCGCCAGCCAGGTCATCGAGCAGAAGATCAGGCTGGTGCGTGTGCAGCGCAAGCCGGACAAGTGAACCACAAATCAGCTACCCTCCCGCAGGTTTGGGCGCGACTCCGCGTTGGAGTGCGCCACAATGAGGTGACCATTGAAGTGCGATTGGGGCTGCATGAGCAGTGACCCTGCGGGAGGATGGGGGTAGGCGGATCCCTGAGAACGGAATGAAGGCATCAGTGGAAGCGCTGGCCAGGGTCTTGGGAGAGCGGGCGCGGCGGGACGAGCCGCTGGCCGCCTACACGCATATGGGCGTCGGCGGCCCGGCCGACCTGCTGCTGGTCTGCCGCACCGGCGAGGAGCTGGTCGAGGCGGTGCAGCAGGCCCGCGCCCACGGCGTCCCCTGGCGGGTGTTGGGCGGCGGCTGCAACGTCCTGGTGGCCGACGCCGGCGTGCGCGGGCTGGTGCTGATCAACCAGGCCAACCGGTCGCGCATCCACGACGACGGCACGCTGTGGAGCGAGGCGGGCGCGCCGATCTCCCCGTTGGCCCGCCAGACCGCTGCGCGCGGGCTGGCCGGCCTGGAGTGGGCTGCCGGCCTGCCAGGGACGGTCGGCGGGGCGGTCGTCGGCAACGCCGGGGCCTTCGACGGCGACGTGGCGGCAGTGCTGCGCCAGGTGACGATCCTGGAGCGCGACGGTACGGTGGCCGAGCGGCCCGGCGAGTGGATGGAACTGGACTACCGCAGCAGCCGGATCAAGCGGCAGCCCGCCGACGAGCGGCCGGTGGTGCTGGCGGCAACCTTCGCCCTGCGGCCGGGCGACCCTTCGGCGCTGCTGGCGCGGGTGGCCGAGCTGCTGGAGTGGCGGCGCACCCGCCACCCGTCCGGCGCGACGATGGGCTCGACCTTCAAAAATCCGCCGGGCAGCCACGCTGGTTACCTGATCGAGCAGGCCGGACTGCGCGGCTATACCATCGGCGGGGCGCAGGTCTCGCCGCTGCACGGCAATTTCTTCATGAACCTGGGCCACGCCACCGCCGCCGATGTCCGGGCGCTGATCGAATACGTCCGCGCTGAGGTCGAACGACAGTTCGGCGTGCGCCTGGAGCTGGAAGTGGAGCTGGTGGGGGAGTAGGAAGTAGGCAAGTAGGCAAGTAGGCAAGTGTGCAAGTATGCAAGTATGCAAGTGTGCAAGTATGCAAGTATGCAGGTTTGTAGGGATTCAGTGGTCGGAGATCGGTCGTCAACGATGGGCGAGCGGCGATGGGCGAGCGGCGATGGGCGAGCGGCGATAGACGATGAACGAGCGACGTAAGCTGAGAGTGGGGATCGTTTTCGGTGGGCGCTCGGGGGAGCACGAGGTCAGCCTGGCCTCGGCGCGCTCGGTGATGGCAGCGCTGGACGCGCAACGCTACGAGATCGTGCCCATCGGCATCACTCGGGACGGGCGCTGGATCGCCGGCGGCGACCCACTGGCCGCGCTGGCCACGGGCGATGAGTCGCTCAGCCGGCCCGTCGCCCTGCTGGGCGATCCCGCGCAGCGGGGGCTGGTCGAGCTGGATGAGCCGGGTGGCCCGCTCGCCCGCACCCGCCTGGTGGACCTGGACGTCGTCTTCCCGGTCCTCCACGGCCCGTATGGGGAGGACGGGACGGTGCAGGGGCTGCTCGACCTGGCCGGCATTCCCTACGTCGGCGCGGGCGTGACCGGCTCCGCCGTGGCGATGGACAAGGTGGTCTTCAAGGACGTGATGCGCGCCCACGGTCTGCCGATCGTGGACAGCCTGGTGGTGCTGCGCCGCGAGTGGGAGAGTGACCCGCAGGGGGTGCTCGAGCGCGTCGAGGCGACGCTGCGCTATCCGCTCTTTGTCAAGCCGGCTAACCTGGGCTCCAGCGTCGGCGTGAGCAAGGCGGGCGACCGCGCCGCGCTGGCGCGCGGGCTGGCCGAGGCCGCCCGCTACGACCGCAAGCTGCTGGTCGAGGCCGCCGTCGCGGCGGCGCGAGAGATCGAGGTCAGCGTGCTGGGCAATGACGAACCGATCGCTTCGCTGCCCGGCGAGATCGTCCCCAGCCGCGAGTTCTATAGCTACGCCGCCAAGTACCTGGACGAGGGAGAGCGGGCGTCGCGGCTGCTCATCCCCGCCCCGATCTCGTCGGAACTGACCGGGCGGGTGCGCGAACTGGCCATGCAGGCCTTCGCGGCGATTGAGTGCGCCGGGATGGCGCGGGCCGATTTCCTGCTCTCCGGCGAGACGGGAGAGCTGTTCGTCAACGAACTGAACACGATCCCCGGCTTCACGGCGATCAGCATGTATCCGAAGCTGTGGGAGGCGAGCGGACTGCCCTATCCGCAGTTGCTCGACCGATTGATCGAACTGGCATTGGAGCGCTATGCCGACCGGCAACGCAACGAGACGACGTACCGCAGCGCGGAAGCCTGAGCGGCGGCCACTGCGCCGACCGGGCGGGCGGCGGCGACGCGGCTTCTCGCAAAGCATGCCGCTGGTCATCGGCCGCCGGGTGACGGCCGAACCGGCGGCGGGCGCGCACCCGGCCTGGATGCGGGTCGGCCTGGGCGCGCTGGCCGTCCTGGCCCTGGCAGCCTGGGTGGCCTTCAGCCCGCTCTTCGTCGTCCATGAGGTGGAGGTGACCGGCGCCGGGCGCGTCGCCGCGGCAGCGGTCGTCTCCGCCAGCGGGCTGGACGGGCGGCACGTCCTGGGAGTGAACCGGCGGGCCGCCGCCGCGCGCATCGTCGCCCAGCTTCCCGCCGTCGAACGAGCGCGGGTCGCCTGCGGCCTGCCGGCTCGCTGCACCGTCACCGTCGTTGAACGGGCGCCGCTGCTGGCCTGGGAGACGACGGAGGGGCTGCTGTGGATGGACGCGGCCGGGGCGACGTCGCCGGCCGGCGAGCCGCTGGCGGAGCGATGGCTGGTCAGCGGCCCGCTGCCCGTCGGCGAGGACGGACGGGTGGACGCGGCAGTGCTGGTGGGCCTGGCGGAGCTGGAACAGTTGGGCATCCGCCCCGGCCGGGTCGCCTACGTGACCGGCCGCGGCCTGGTGCTGCCCGACCCGGCCGGCTGGCGGGTGGTCGTCGGCCAGGGCACGGGGATGGAGCAGCGCTTGCGGGTCTACGCAGCGGTGCGCGCCCACCTGCTGGAGAGCGGCATCCACCCGCGCTTCGTGGACGTGCGCTTCCCCGCAGCGCCGTATTATTCGGAGACGAATGAGTGGTAGGACGTGAAGCGTGAAACGTGAAGCGTGAAACGTGAAGCGTGAAGCGTGAAACGTGAAGCGTGAAACGTGAAACGTGAAGCGTGATGGCTGAACGGACGGCTCCGCTGGTCTCGGTGGT
>DAOTYW010000276.1:0-8813 GCA_034434755.1 Anaerolineae bacterium
GGGCGTTCTCCACGGCGACGGCGACCTGGCTGGCCACAGCGGTGAGGAAATCGAGGTCCTCCTGCGAGTAGGGATTGCCCGTCTCCCGTTGCACGGAGAGGGCGCCGATGATCCGCTCGCCCACGGCCAGGGGGGCGATGACCGCCGAGCAGGGGTCGGCGTCGCCCACGATCACCGGTTCCACCCCCGGCGGGATCGCCCCCTCACGATGGAAATCTTCGATCAGCAGCGGTTGCCGGTGAGTCAACACCCAACCGACCAGTCCGCCCCAGCCCAGCTCCTGGTCGTACAGGCGCTGGTTCGGTTCGATCAACACCGGCAGCAGAATGCGGTTCGTCTCGCGGTCCCAGATGGCGATGTAGAACATCGGGGCCTCGGTGAAACGGCTGACCTGCTGATAGACGGCCTCCATCAACTCATGGGGTTCGAGGATCGCCGTGATCGCCTGTCCGACCTCGTACAGCGCGGCCACCTCGGTCAACCGACGGGACTGTTGCTCATGCAGGGCGGCGTTCTCGATCGCGGTGGCCAACTGGTCGGCCATGGTCTGCAGCACTGTGATATCCTCGCGGGAGAACGCCGCCGGCTGGGACGACTGGATGGTCATCGCGCCGATCACCTGTCCCCGACTGGTGAGGGGCAGGGCCATCTCGGAGCGGGTCTTGGGCAACAGCGGATTGTCGAAGCGCACCGCTTCCTGGCCCACGTCGAGGGCGATACGGGCCTGGCCATGCTGCATGCACCAGCCGATCATGGAGGGTCCGCCGATGGGCAGGCGGTGGCCGGCGGCGAGCATCCTGGCCCCGGCCTCGCCGGTGCCGGCGCGGAGGACTGCCCAACGCCCGCTCTCGTCCTTTAGAAAGATACCGGCGTAGTAGAGGTCGAAGCGCTCGCGGATCAGTTCCGTCGTTTGCGTCAGCAGCGTCTCTACGCTGAGGATGCCGGTAGCGTGGCGGGCGACCTCGGCGGCTGTCTTGAGCTGCATCGCCCGGTGTTGGATCTCGGCGAAGAGCCGCGCGTTCTCCAGGGCGGCGGCGATCTGCCCGGCCAGCGTCATCGCCAGGCTGGTTTGCGCCCTGCTCAGACGCCGCTCCTTGTGCACGTCCCCCAGCTCGATGACGCCGATACAGCCCTCCTTGCCAACCAGCGGCAGGACGAACAGCGTCCGGATGGCGGCCTGTTGCTGGTTGGCCCGCTCCTCTGCCGAACCACGCATCTCGCTGGACAGGCACTGATAGGGCTGATGGGTCTCCGTCACCCGCTGGGCGATCCAAGGGTCCAGCAACGTGCAGGCCTCCCCGTCTCCCCGCGTCAGGAAGGTATTCGTATCGGGGTCGTAGGCTAGATCGGTCACCACGTGCAGGGCTTGTTCCGGTTGGGCCAGCAGGGAGATGACCACGCGGTGCATATCGAGGGCGCGGATCAGTTGATGCGCTGCGATCGTGGTCAGCTCGCGCGCTTCCATCGAGGATGCCATCGCCTGCGCCATCTCGAAGACGCACTGCAGGTTGTACATCTGCCGGTACGCCTGCTCCAGAGCCGCGTCGTTCTCCAGGCGGGTGGCGAGCAGATTGGCAATCACCAACCCCAGGTCCAGCTCCTCCGGCTGGACCTGCTCCCGGTCGAGGGCGATGATGACCAGGCCGCGCAGGATGCCGCCGCTGCGGAGGGGGAGGGCCAGGACGGCGCGCACGTTCACGGCCACGGCGGCCTGCGCCGCCTGCAGGCCCGCGGTGCGACCCAGCAACCCGGCCAGGTCGAGGCTGAGACATGGCTCACCGCGGGGGATACGCTCCAACCAGTCCGTGGGCAGACTGGCCAGGGGAATGCGGATCTCGGCGCGCGGAGAGATCCCCATCCAGGCGTCCAGCACCGTTTGGGGGCGATCGAGGGCCAGGATGAGCGGGATCAGGGTCTCGCCGTCCTCGGCGACGGCGGTAAAGAGCACATCCCGCACCCCGGCGATAGCCAGTTGCAGCGCTTCCCGCGTCTGCCGGAGCAGCACGGTCAGGTCGGGCGCCCCGCTGACAGCGGCGGCGACCTTCTGCAAGGCAGCGAAACGATCGCGTTGGGTGTGCGGGTCGCTCATCTCAGGCCGTATCCACGCTGTTGACAGACCCGTCCAGCATCTTTCCGCTATCCACCCGAGCTGGCGGATTGGCACGGCGGGCGTCGTCGCTACGACAGGCTGTCGCCCGCCCTACCGTGCCGTGGTTAGCCAGCGCAGCAGGCCGGCCAGGTCGCCCTGACCGACCAGCCGATCCTCCAGGCCTGGTGGGCGCGCATCGGATGCGGCGACCCAGTAGGCCGCCATGCCCACAGCCATGGCCGGGGCGATGTCCATTTCCCACTCGTCGCCCACCATCAGACACTCCTCCGGCTGGCGGCCCAACCGGCAGGCGATCTCCGCGTAGTAGGCGCGGTGGGGCTTGGTCGCGTGCATCTCCTCGTAGGTGGTCACCAGGGGGTAAGGGAACTCTGCCACCGCCACCCCCGCCCACTCCAGGCGCTGCTCGACGGCCGTGCGCGGGAAGAGCGGGTTGGTCGCAATGGCCACCTGCCACCCCTGGGCGAAGGCCCACTCGACCAGGGGGCGGGCCGTGGGGATGGGGCGGGTCAGGCCGCGCAATTGCGGGAAGCGGGTGGCGTAGAACTCGTCGAACAGCGGCTCCATCTCTTCCCGGCTGCGCCCGAGGGCCGGAAAGAAGACGGCGTCGAACACCTGCATGTTCGTGAGGGCCGTGTCGGTGTGGGCCACGACCGCATCGGTGGCGCGGAGCAGATGACGGACGAACGTCTCTGGCGGGAAGTGTCCGGCGACGAACCCGGCCAGGGCGGAGAGATAGGCCGGGACGAACGTCTCCATGTCGTTCTGCAGCAGGGTATTATCCAGGTCCAGCAGGATCGCCTTGAACATGCCCGCTCCCTTTGTCCGCGAGGACGGCGGCCGCGTCGGGGTGACAGTGCCCACAACCGACGTAAGGGTTCTTGACCTCCACCTGGTAACGGGTACAGGTAGCGGTCACCACCACCTGTCTGCGCAGCCAGCGGCGCACCAGGCGCGCCTTCAGGGCCATGTGGGGGCAGTGATTAGCCTGCACAATGGCCGGCAGCGGGCAGATGGCACAGGTGCGTGGTCCCCACGGCAACGAGTCGCCCCGACGAGCCAACAGGTGACACTCCTGGGTCGAGCGACCGCGGTAGTAGTCCTCGTAGTAATATGGGCAGTCTTTACCGGCAGGTGTGCGCATGGCCTCTTGATCCATGATGCGTGAAACGGGATGCGTGACGCTCACGTTTCACGCTTCACGCTTCACGCTTCACGCTACTCTCCCGTCGCCTCTACCAGCGCCTCCAGGTCTGCCGAGAGCGCCTCCATCTCCCGCCCGTAGCAGGTCCAGTCCGATTGCTGGAGGCACCCCTGGGCCGCCTCGTAGTGCGCCTGGGCCGAACGGGCCAGGGCGGCCACGTCGGTGGAGGGAGGCTCTTCCGGCGGCGGCAGCGGCGCCGCCCCGACCACCTGCAGCAGCGCCGTTTGCAGGTCCTCGGCCATCACCACCTGATCGCCATAGGCGACCAGGACGCGCCGCAGTTCCGGCAGTTGTCCCGATTCGGCCTGCAGGTAGAGCGGCTCGACGTAGAGCAGCGCGTCGTCAATCGGAATGACCATCAGGTTGCCCCAGATGACCTGGGAACCGCGCTGGCCCCACAGCGTGATCTGCGACGAGATCAGCGGGTCCTGGTTGAAACGGGCCTCGATCTGCGTCGGCCCGTAGATGGTCGCCTCCTTGGAGAACTTGAACACCCCCATCTGCCCGTAGTCCGCGCCATCGGAATCGGCGTACAGCCAGGCGATCATGTTGCGGCGGCTGTTGGGGACATAGGGACGCATCAGCAGGAACTCGACCTCGTCGGAGCCGGGCAGGCGCATGACCACGTAGTAGGGGGTCATAGCGACCTCGCCGGTGCCCCGCACCTCCGTCGGCGCGGCCCACAGGTCCTCCCGATTGTAGAAGACCTGGGCATCTTGCATGTGATATGCCGCGTACGCCTCGGCCTGGACGGTGAAGAGCTGTTCGGGATAGCGCCAGTGGTCGCGCAACGATGGCTCCATCGGCTCCGTGGTGAACAGGGCGGGGAAAATCGCCTGGTAGGTGCGGATGATCGGATCATCGGGGTCCACCACGTAGAAGGTCGTTTCCCCCGTGTAGGCATCAATCGCCACCTTGACGCTGTTGCGGACGTAATTCAGCCCCCAGAACGGCTCGGAGTAGGGGAAACGGTCGCTCCACGTGTAGGCATCGTACAGCCAGACCAGGCGACCGTCGGCGATGACCGGGTAGGGGTCGTCGTCGTACCACAGGATCGGGGCGAGGGTCCAGACCCGGTCGCCCAGCGAGCGATGGATCAGGATGCGGCTATCGGGGCGGATGGCGCCGGAGAAGAAGATCGGCGAGCTTTCGAGGCGGACGGCGAAGGCCAGCCGCCGCCACGCGTTGCTCAACAACACCCCGTCCGGCCCCTCGTAGTGGGTGTAGACATTCTCGTTGCCGCTGGGACGGTCGAACTCCGCTTCGGTGGTGTTCACGATGACGTAATTGTCGGTCGCCTCGCCGAAGTAGACTTCCGGGCGGGTGATCTGGAGGATCGGCACGTTGGTCTGCGGCGGGATGTCGCGGACGAGCAGGGTGGGCAGGCCCTCGGAGGTGACCTCGTTGACCGGACTGACGCAGGCGCCATAGCCGTGCGTGTAGACCAGGTGCTGGTTGACCCACGTCTGCGCCTGGGCCGGCAGCAGGTCCACATCCAGTTCCCGCACCGACAGCATCACTTCGCGCAGCGAGCCGTTGATCTCGTAGCGGTCCACGTCCACATCGGGGAAGGTGTAGTAGAGACGGATCACCTGGAGCTGCGAGTAGGTCGCCGCCAGCGGCTGCCAGTCCAACAGGCGCACGTTGTCAATCGTCGTCGCGTTCTCCGCCAACACTTGAGGCGTCAACTGGCCGACGGCGGGGAAGTCCGCTTCCTGGATATCGTCCAGGTCGAAGCCGTAACGGGTGAAAGCGATGTTGTGCTCGATGTACGGCCGCTCAATGGACAGTTCATTGGGCGCGACGACGAAGCGCTGGACGATTGCCGGGTAGACGGAACCGACCAACTGGATCCCCACCCAGAGGGCGAAGACCAGGGCGAACAGCCGCCAGCGGCGGACGAAGAGGTTGACGAGCAGGAAAGCCGCGCCCAGGAGCGTGACCACGGTGAGGGCGGTGTAGAGCGGCAGCCGGGCGTGGACGTCGGTGTAGCCGATGCCGAAGACGGCACCCTGCGCCGACGAGAGCAGCGTCAGGCGGCGAACCTGGTACTCCAGGGCGATCATGGCCAGGAGGAACACGCCCAACAGCGACAGGTGCGCCGCCGGCCCCCTCTCGCGCAGCCCCTGCCCCAGCGCGTAGACCAGCAGCGCGCCGATGCCCGTCACCACGGTCAGGGTCGTCAGCCAACCGAGCAGCGCGCGGTAAAACGGCAGTTGGAAGACGTAGAAGCCGGCATCCAGGCCGAAGATGGGATCGGTCAG
This sequence comes from Anaerolineae bacterium, assembly GCA_034434755.1. Taxonomy (GTDB): domain Bacteria; phylum Chloroflexota; class Anaerolineae; order B4-G1; family DUEL01; genus DAOTYW01. Next base: position 5,576 of record DAOTYW010000276.1, read on the forward strand.
ACCGAACGGAGTGGCGTGGCGGAAGACCAGGTAGTCGAGCCAACTGGACGAGGCAGATGCCCCCATCGCCAGGGCGATGACTGCCCCGACGACTGCCAGGATGATGGTCAGGGCCGTCGCGCCGAGCTGGACCGCCGGGCTGCGCCGCGGACGGATGACCATTTGCAGGTGGCGCAGCAGCCCGCGCGGCAACAGGAACCAGTTGAGGCCGAGAAACGCCGCCGCCACCAGGCTGGCGATGATGAAGATCCCCACCTGGGTGAACAGGCGGGTCCGATATACCGACAGGTACCCCAGGCTCTCGAACCAGAGCCAGTCGGTGTACACGTTCGCGTACAGGCCGAACAGGGAGGGAACGATGAACACGAGCAACAACACCACGCCCACGACCATCGGGAAGATTCTCGCACTCCGCCTGCTCATCACACTCCTCCTCTGCCGGTTTTCCTCAGCATGGCCCCCTGTCCCGGCGGTAGCACAGCTCTACGCCTGCAGCGCGTTTCCGGCCTGCCTCGTCTCTCGCGGTTCGACGTGGACCAGAAAGTGCGCCACCTGCGGCAGCGCCTGCTGCAGACGCCGTTCCAACGCGGTGGAACAGCGATGCGCCTGTTCCATCGAAAGGTCAGCCGGACAGGTGCAGTGGAGCGAGACATACGTGCTCTGCTGCACCTGCCAGACGCGGATATCGTGACACTCGTTCAGGCCGTCCTGCCCACGGGCGGCGATGCGCACCTGTTCGACCAGCTCCCGCTGACGGTCGGTGACGTCCTCTCCGGATTCTACGGGCACCGTTGGCATGGTCTCGATGTGCGTGTCCACTTCGACCACGGTGGCGATCTGCCGGCGCAGCGTTTCTTCCAGGTCACTTGCCCGTTGATGCGCTTGCTCCAGGGAGAGGTCGCCGGGCACCTCGACGTGCAGGCTCAGGTGGTAGCCGTCGTCCAGGGGATGGACGAGCACCTCGTGGATGGCCAGGCCGCTGCGGGCGGCCAGGGTACGCACGCGATGGAGCAGATCGTCATCCGCCCGTTCGGACGGTTCGACGTGCACCATCACATCGCAGCGGGGGCAGAGCGCCGTCACCGCTTCCTCGACGCGGCTGGCGACTTCGTGGGCCAGCGCGGCGGGGAGATCGGCGGCCACGTTGACCGTCGCCTCGACGAAGACCGCCGGCCCCGAGGTGCGCAGTCGCAGCCGGCCGCACGTCTGGACGTGTTCGACTCCCAGGATGGCCGTGCGCACCTGTTCCTCCAGCCCCCTCGGAGCGCGGTCGAGCAGCGCATCCACCGTTCGTTTCCCCAGGCGGATACTGACCCAGACGACGATTGCGGCCACGACCAGGGCGGCGACGGCGTCGGCGCGCAGCAGCCATGAGCGGTACGACGGCAACCGGTCGGCCAGGCGCACCAGGATCAGCCCGCCGATGACCACGCTGCTGCTCCAGATGTCGGTGGAGAAGTGCAGCGCATCGGCCTCCAGCGCCTGGCTATCGTGCTGGCGAGCGACGCGGTAGAGCATCCGCGAGCGGTTCACGTCCACGAAGATGGACGCGCCCATGACGACGAACGACCACAGGTTCGCCTCGACCTGGACCTCGTGGACGAAGAGGCGTTTGAGCGCCTCGGTGATGATCCAGGCGCAGGTGATCAACAGTAGCAGCGCCTCGATCAGGGCGGAGAAGTTCTCCACCTTCCCGTGGCCGAAGTGGTGCTCGGGGTCGGCCGGGCGGCCCGAGATGCGCACGGCGAAGAGGGTGATCAACGCGGCGACCAGGTCAAGCGCCGAGTGGGCCGCCTCGGCCAGGATGCCGAGGCTGTTGGTCAGCAGGCCGATCAGCAGCTTGAAACCGGTCAGAAAGACAGCGGCCAGGACCGAGGTGAGCGCGGCGCGGTTCTTCTCTCGGTCAGCCGATTGTCGCTGGTCGGTTCGATCCGGAGAGGGTTCAGACACGGGTGATGTAGGTACCCGACCGGGTGTCCACGCGGACGGTATCGCCGGTCTGGACGAAGAGGGGCACGACGACCTGCAGCCCGGATTCCAGGGTCGCCTTCTTCGTCGCGCCGGTGGCCGTGTCGCCGGCGATGGCCATCTCGCTCTCGACGACTTCCATGTCCACGGAGGCCGGCAGTTCGATATCCAGCGGCTCGCCCTCGTGCACGGCGATGATCAACTCCAGTCCTTCTTTCAGATAGAGCGCCTGGTCGCCGAGCATAGCCGCTGAGAGGGCCATTTGGTCGAACGTCTCGGCGTCCATGAAATAGTACAGATCACCGTCGGTATAGAGGTAAGTGACCGGTCGTCGCTCGATGCGGATGTCCTGCACCTTTTCGCCGGACATGAAGTTCCGTTGGACGGTCGCCCCGCTGCGCAGGTTGCGTAGCTTGGTGCGGATGATGGCGTTGCCCCGGCCGGGCTTGTAGTGCTGGTACTCCAGCACTTTGTACATCTCGCCGTCAAAGATGAAAGTTGTGCCGCGACGCAGCTCGCTGACCTCGATCATATTTCACTCCCTAAACACAAGCTACCGCGCCGGGAGCGCGGTGAGGGCCATTATACCAGCCTCAGGCGCACTGTCAACTTGAGACGCGGTGACGCGGTGACGCGGTGACGCGGGGATGCGGTGACGCGGTGACGCGGTGACGCGGTGACGCGGTGACGCGGGGATGCGGTGACGCGGTGACGCGGGGATGCGGGGATGCGGGGACGCGGGGACGCGGTGACGCGGTGACGCGGGGATGCGGGGACGCGGTGACGCGGTGACGCGGTGACGCGGGGATGCGGGGACGCGGGGACGCGGTGACGCGGTGACGCGGGGACAAGATGATCCCCTATCTCCGTATCTCCGTATCTCCGTATCTCCGTATCTCCGTATCTCCGTATCTCCGTATCTCCGTGTCTCCGTGTCTCCGTGTCACCGTGTCACCGTGTCACCGTGTCTCCGTGTCACCGTGTCACCGTGTCACCGTGTCACCGTGTCTCCGTGTCACCGCGTCTCCCTCCCTGCCAGTCCTATCTTGACGAAGGCCCACGGTGCGCCGAGGGAGAACCACAGCCCCATCACCGTGTAGCGGACGAGGCGGAACAGCCACAGCGGTTCCGCGTCGCCGAAGGCGGCTTTCAGCCCGAAGCGGAGGGCGAAGACAACGGCCACGCCCAGCGCCAGCCGCAGCACCTGCTTCCACCAGACGCCGCCGGACGCGAAGCGCACCCACTGGCGCTCGAGAGCCAGGCCGACCCC
>DAOTYW010000277.1:0-3862 GCA_034434755.1 Anaerolineae bacterium
GTCGCCCCTACCGGTTTCGGCGCCCGGCGATGTAGGGGCGACCAGCCGGTCGCCCCTACCGGTTTCGGCGCCCGGCGGCGTAGGGGCGACCAGCCGGTCGCCCCTACCGGTTTCGGCGACCGGCGGTGTAGGGGCGACCAGCCGGTCGCCCCTACCGGTTTCGGCGCCCGGCGATGTAGGGGCGACCAGCCGGTCGCCCCTACCGGTTTCGGCGCCCGGCGATGTAGGGGCGACCAGCCGGTCGCCCCTACCGGTCATTCTTGACATTTCTCCCGTCTCGGAGTATCCTTCTATGCAAGGAGGGGGACCTTGGCCCGACCGATCTACCTGGCCATCGAGGGTGTTATCGGCGTCGGTAAGACCACCCTTGCCCGTCTCTTGCAGCCCCGCTTCGACGCCGAACTGCTCCTGGAGATTTTCGAGGAGAACCCGTTCCTCTCCGATTTCTACGCCGACCGCGAACGTTACGCGTTCCAGACGCAGATCTTCTTTCTGCTCAGCCGCTACCGCCAGCAGCAGGCGCTCTGGTTGGATGACCGGCCGCTGATCGCGGACTACACCTTCGCCAAGGACCGACTCTTCGCCCACCTGAACCTGCGCGGCGACGAGCTGGCCATGTACGAGCGGGTGCATCGGGCGCTGGCCGAGCAGGTGACCCTGCCCGACCTGGTGGTCTACCTGCAGGCCGATCTGGACGTGTTGATGGCGCGGATCGCCACCCGCGACCGGCCCTACGAGCGGGGGATGGACGAGGGATACATCGAGGGCCTGCGCCAGGCTTACGAGCGCCACTTCGCCCACTACACCCTGACGCCCCTGTTGGTGATTCAGACCAATGACCTGGACTTCGTGCGCAACCCGCAGGACCTGGCCTTCATCGAGGGGCGCATCCGCACCGCGCTGAGCGCGGCGGAGGTCCGTGCGCGGATCGAAGCGGTGAGCGAGGCGCGGGGGGCACAGCCCCGCCGCTGGCCGCTGGTGGAGGAGTTCCTGGCTCTCACGGAGGCAGTGGGAGCACTGGGCGCGGCGCTCGCGGCGGACCCAGAGGGCACGTCATCGGCTTTCCAGGAGGCGTTGACCGCCTCCCGCGAATGCCTGCGCCGTCTGAAGCAGGGGACGAGGACGCGAGAATGACCTGGGTGACCCCGGCCCTGGCGACCATCACCGGCGTGATCCTGATGCTGGTCACGTTCTACCTGTATCTCTGGTGGCGCGGCCGGCAACCCAGCATGGGCCTGTGGGGGCTGGGATGGTTCTTCTATGTCCTGCGCCTGCTCGCCCTGGCCGGTGAGTCGCTACAGCCGATGGTCACGCTCTGGCGCTTCGTCGGCCTGGCCAGCCTGGGCGTGGGGAGCTTCTTGCTCTGGGCGGGCATGTGCGCCTTTGCCGCCCGGCGCTTGTCGCGCCGCGCTTACCTCTGGATGCTTGTCCCCCCGCTCTCGGCGCTGGCGGTGCTCTTTTCCCCGTCGCTTGACCCACGGCTCGGCGCGGCGCCGGCACTGGCATTCGCCGTGGTCATGAATGGCCTGACCGCTTGCCTGATCCTCCGCCACAGGCCGATGACCGACCGCGCGGTCGGTGGGACCCTCGGCGTCGGCTACGTGGTCTGGACAGCATTGGAGGTCGCTCGCCTGTATGTCGCCGGACAGGCGCCCCTGTCTGGCATCGTGCTGGTGGCCGCCGGTGGATTGTCCCTGCTGCTGGCGCTATCCCTGGTCACCATGAGCCTGGTCGAGGCGGAGCGGAGCGCACGTCGGCGGGCGCAGCGCTTCGACGCGCTCTCCGCGCTCACGGCGGCAGCCGGTCGGCTCGTCTCGACCGACGAACTGCTGGAGACGGCGCTGGACGAACTGGCCCGCCTGTTGCAGGTCGAAGGCGGCCTGGGAATCTATCTGCTCCATGGAAGCGAGGAAGGCGCCTGTCTGCGACGGGCGGCGGCGCGCAACCTGCCTGCCGATTGCCAGGAATGGTCCCTCGACTCTCCTTGCCTCTGTGTTGTGGCCGTGCGGACCCATAAACTGGTCTCCACACCACACCTCGTCCCGCCGCCCGCGCCGCCGGAATGCCCGTGCAATCTGGCGATCCCTCTGATCTCGCGGAAGCAGGCGTTGGGGGCGCTGTGCGCTGTCCTCGCGCCCGATTATCCCCTCACAGCAGGCGAATCGCGCGCCTTGGAAGCGGTGGGGCGCCAGTTGGGCCTGGCCTTGGAGAACACCCAGCTCGTGGAAGCAATGAGCGCGGAGGTGGGACGGCTGCGGGCGCTCGCTGTCGCCTCGCGGCAGATGGCGCTCGAGCTGGACGTGGAGAAGGTGCTGGAGAGGATCGTCAAGGTGGGGATGGAAGTGATCGGCGCGGAGCGGGCAGCCGTCTATCTGTACGATGCCGATCATGACCGGTTGGCGGTCAGCTACTCGCACGGCCTTTCCCAGGCCTATCTGGATTTCCTCACCTCCGCCTTTCGCCAGGTCCCCGGTTCGCGCATCCTGCAGGACCAGACCATGGTGTGGGTGCGCGATGCCTGGAGCGACCCGCAGTTCCCGGCCTTGCGGGAAGCGGCCCGCGCGGAGGGGTTCCACTCTTACGTGGTGCTCCCGCTGGCGCATCTTCAGCGCCCGGTCGGCGCGCTGGCGTTCTATCACGACAATATCCGCCCCTACGGCCCGGATGATCGCGCGTTCTGCCAGGCCCTGGCCGACTACATGGCGGCGGCCGTGGAGAATGCCTCGCTCTATCAGGAGGCGCAGCGCCGGCTGGAGGAACTGTCGGCCGTCGCGACGGCGAACGCCGAACTGTACCGGGCCGAACGGGAAGCGCGCGAGCTAGCCGAGCGGTTGCAGGAGACGGCGCTGCTGGTCAACAGCAGCCTCGACCTGCGCGAGGTCCTCGAGATGATCCTCGACCAACTGGCCCGCGTGGTGACGTACGATGCGGGTGAGATCCACATCCTTGAGCAGGATGCCACACGGGTCATCGCCGTGCGGAACGAATCGCCGGGGGAGGTGGGCCGCCGCTACCCGTTGGACCAGTATCCGTACAACCGGCGGCTGGCTCAGGGTGAGGGCCCGATCATCATCCACGATGTCCGTGAGGATGGCCAGGGGTGGGTGCTCTGTGAGGGGTGGGTGGACCTGCGGGCGAACATCGGTGTACCGCTGCGGGTGCGCGAGCGGGTGATCGGCGCGCTGATGCTCAACAGCTACCAGCCGAGAAGCTATACCGAGACGGAGGCACGCATCGTCGAGACGTTTGCCCAGCAGGCGGCGATGGCGATCGAGAACGCCCGCCTCTACGCCGAGCAACAGCGTCGCGCCGAGGAAGCGCGTCTGTTGCTGGAGATCTCGAACGCGGTCAATTCCAGCCTGGAACTGGATTTCATTCTCAAGGAGCTGACCCGCCGCGCTGCCCGCGCCTGCGAGGCCCATCGCTGTACGATCATCCTGCTCGATGAGCAGGGAGAGCTGGCGCGCCCGTTCATGTCCCAGTTCGCCTCGGGCGAGGAGAACCCCAGGCTGTGGCGGATGTTCCGCGATGCCGGCGCTCCCCAGAGGGTGGATGAGGTGGTCGAGGCGGTCGAAATCATCCGCACCCGGCAGCCGCTCTTCATTCCCGATGTGCGTCGTTCCTCGATCCCGGCGCGCTGGACCGAACCGTTCGGCGTGGGCAGTTTGCTCATCGTGCCGCTGATCAGCCGCGACCGGGTCATGGGCATGCTGGGCCTCGACCGGCCGGAGATCAACAATCCCTTCACCCCTGAGCAGGTGAACCTGGCGATGACCATCGCCGGCCAGGCGGCGGTGGCCATCGAGAACGCCCGTCTCTACCAGGAAACCCGCCTGCGCTACCAACGGGAACAGCAACGGCG
>DAOTYW010000278.1:0-12676 GCA_034434755.1 Anaerolineae bacterium
ACCCCGCCGGTGGTCGAGTTCCTCCAGCAGGACACCTCCCTCTGGCGCTACGCCACCTTCACCCCGCCCGGCACCAGCAAGACGATGAACGCCAACACGGGGATGTTCTACGGCCTGCAGACGGTGGCCGGCTACGACTCGCTCTTCACCCGCCAGTACGCCGACTACATGGGCCTGATCGAACCGCAGGACGAGCTGCTCTACAACCGCATCGCCTCCTTCAGCGAGTGGTCGAGCCTGGACAGCCCGCTGCTCGACCTGCTGAACATCCGCTACATCGTCACCGAGGTCGAGATCCCCAACCCGGCCAAGTACCGCCTGGTCTACCAGGACGAGGCGGTGCGGGTCTACGAGAACCTCGGCGCGCTGCCCCGCGCCTTCACCCTGCCCGCCTCCGCCGCCGTCGTCACCGGCGATGTAGCCGAGGCGGTGCAGCATTACGACGTGCATCGGTATGTGATTGTGGAGGATGGAAGTTGGAGGGTGGAGGGGGGAGAGGCGCAGCCGGGCAGCCCCATCGCCCAGACGGTGACCCACTATGGCCTCAACGAGGTCGTCGTGGACGCGGGCGTCGCCGAGGCCAGTTGGCTCGTCCTGGGCGACTCGTACTTCCCCGGCTGGCGGGCCTTCGTCCGCCCGCAGGGAACGGGCGAGGAGGCGGAGCAGGAGGTCGAGATCGTCCGCGTGGACGGCAACTTCCGCGGCGTGCGTCTGGCGGCGGGCGCGTGGACCGTCCGCTTTCGCTACAGCCCGGACAGCGTCAAGATCGGCGCTTTCGTCACCTTCATCGCCGGGATGATGGTTGTTTTCCTCGCCGGCCTCTACCTGTGGCGCTTCTTCTACCGCGAGCAGGACGACGCCAGCACGGTGCGCCGGGTGGCGAAGAACTCCATCGCTCCCATCGTCATCAACCTGTTCAACCGCGCCATCGAGATGGCCTTCGCCGCGCTGATGGCGCGCATCCTGGGCCCGGTCGGCAACGGCCGCTACGCCACGGCGATCAATATCTACCTGCTGTTCGACATCGTTGCCAATTTCGGGCTGGATATGTACCTGATGCGCGAGGTAGCGCGCGACCGCGCCCGCACGCGGGAGCTGTTCGTCAACACGACGATCCTGCGGCTGCTGCTCTACCTGGGCGTGGCCCCGCTGCTGGGCGGCTTCCTGGCCGGACGACAGGCGTTGGGCGACCCGCTGGCCGGTGAGACGGTCTGGGCGACGGTGCTGCTCTACCTCGGCCTGCTGCCGCAGACGGTGGCCTACGGCCTGGCGGCGCTCTTCCGCGCCTACGAGAAACACGAGATCCCCGCCGCCATCCAGACGGTGACCACCGTGCTCAAGGTGACGCTGGGCGTGCTGGTGCTGGTCGGCGGACTGGGAGTGGTCGGGCTGGCCGGGGCGGCGATCGTCACCAACCTGGCGACCGGAGCGATCCTGGTCGTGCTGGCGCGGCGACTGATTGGGAACGCGCTGCTGGGCGGGACGGGGCGCGTCACCTGGCCGCTGCAGCGGACGATGCTCGCCGAAAGCTGGCCGCTGATGGCCGCCCTGCTGCTGCAGACGCTGTTCACCAGCCTGAACCTGGTGCTCCTGCAGCGGCTGCAGGGGGACGCGGCGGTGGGCTGGTACGACGCCGCTCGCAAGTGGGTGGACGCGCTGGTCATCGTGCCGTCGTTCTTCACCTTCGCTGTCTTCCCGGTGATGTCCCGCCAGGCGGCGCAGGACCGCGCCGGCCTGCTGCGCTCCTACCGCCTGTCGGTCAAGCTGCTGACGATGCTGACCCTGCCGACGGCGCTGGTCGTCACGCTGCTGGCGACGGGTCTGGTCGGGCTGCTCAGCGGATCGCAGTTCCTGCCCTATGGCGCGACCGCGCTGCGCCTGCTGGTCTGGTCAATCGTCTGCGGCTGGATCAACAGCCTGACCAACTATGTGCTGATCGCCCTCAACCGACAGCGCTTCGTGCTGCTGGCCTCGGCGGCGCGGGTGGCCTTCGTCATCGCGGCGAACCTGCTCTTCGTGCCCCGCTGCGGCGTCGTGGCCTCGGCGCTGATCATCGGCGGGGGGGAGCTGTTGCTGCTGGCGCTGTTCGCCGCCGACATGCGCCGGCAGTTGGGTTCGCTGGGTTGGGGGCGGTTGCTGGGGCGGACGGCGCTGGCCGGCCTGGACATGGTCGTGACCGCCGCCGCCGTGTCTCCGCTCAGCGTGCCGCTGGCGCTGGTCGCCGGGCTGGTCGTCTACGGCGCGGCGCTGTTCCTGCTGCGCGCACTGACGGCGGACGAGCGGGCCATGCTCGCGCCGCTGCTGCCGGTAGGGTGGAGACGCGGTGACGCGGTGACGCGGTGACGCGGTGACGCGGTGACGCAGTGACGCGGATGGCTAGGCGGCCGGGATGTAGCCGTGCGTCTCCAGGTAGGCCAGCACCTTCGCCGCGCTCTGCTCGACCGTTTCCTCTGCCGTGTGGCAGACGATCTCCGGGTTCTCCGGCGGTTCGTAGGGGTCGGAGATGCCGGTGAACTCCTTGATCTCTCCGGCCAGCGCCTTGCGATACATCCCCTTCACGTCGCGCTGGATCAGCACCTCCAGCGGACACTCGACGTAGACCTCGACAAACTGGCCGATCTCCTGTCGGCTCAGGTCGCGCCGCGCCCGGTAGGGGGAGATGAACGAGCAGAGGACGATCACGTCGTTGCGGGTGAGTAGCCTGGCGACGAACGTCACCCGCTCGATGTTCTTGTCGCGGTCCTCCTTGCTGAAACCCAGGTCGCGGGTCAGCCCCTGGCGAACGATGTCCCCGTCGAGCCGTTCGACCTTCAGGCCGCGGCGGCGAAGCTCCTGCTCCAGGTGTTGCGCGATAGTGGTCTTGCCCGACCCCGAAAGGCCGGTGAACCAGACAGTGACACCCTGTTGATCACACAAAGCTCGATCTCCTTGAGGATGTTGGATCACACTCTGTCATTTCGACGATCGTCGGTCGGTGCGTTCGAGCGCAGCGCGGATCTCGGACTCGGCGATGGCGCCGTGGCGCAGGATGACCGGCGGCCAGACGGTGCAGTCCAGGACAGTCGAGGGCACCCCGCCGCGGCATGGGCCGCCGTCGATCAATAGTTCGATCTGTTCTCCCAACTGTTCCAGTACCTCGGCGGCGGTGAGGGGAGAGAGTTCGCCGGACCGGTTAGCGCTGGTGACGGCCAGGATGCCGCCGGCGGCGCGGATCAACTCGCGGGCCAGCGGCAGGTCGGGGATGCGCACCCCGATGGTTGGCCCCTTGCTCACTTCATCGAACACAGCAGCGGTCTTCGGGAGCACCAGTGTCAGTCCGCCGGGCCAGAAGCGCCGCATCAGCGGGCGGGCGCCCTGCGGCGCTACGGCCACTTCGGCCAGCCGGTCGGCATCGCTCAGCAGCAGGCTGATCGGGCGACCGGCGTTGCGTCCCTTGACCTGGTAGATGCGGGCCACAGCGGCGCGGTCGGTTGGCATCGCCGCCAGCCCATAGACCGTGTCGGTGGGGAAGGCGACCAGGCCGCCGGCGCGCAGCACGTCGGCGGCGCGCCGGACGACCCCCCGGCGGTTGGCGTGGATGACTTCAGTGGGCATGGCTACCTCGTCGCTTCCAACACGCGCGGCCGACCGGCCAGGTCGGGATGAATGGTGACGCGAGCGGCTGGCCAGGCGGCGCGGGCCAGTTCTGCCGCGGCAGCTCCCTGTCCGGCGCCGATCTCGACCAGCAGTGTCCCGCCCGCTCCCAGCAGCCGCGGCGCCGCCGCCAGGAGGCGGCGGAGCACCTCCAGGCCGTCCGACCCGCCATCGAGGGCCAGGCGCGGTTCATACCGCCGCACCGATGCGGGCAGACGGGGCCATTCCCACCTCGCCACGTAGGGCGGATTGGCGATCACCAGGTCGAACGGCCCGACGAGCGGCGCGGTCAGGTCGCAGCGGATCAGGCGGATGCGCTCCTCTACTCCGTGGCGGCGGACGTTGGCGGCGGCGACCCGCAGCGCCGGGGCCGAGAGGTCGGTGGCGATGACGTGCGCCGTCGGCAGGTGAACCGCCAGGGCCACGGCCAGGCAGCCGCTGCCGGTGCCCACGTCCACCACGCGCTGCGGCCGGCGGGCCAGCGCCAGGTCCACCAGCGTCTCCGTCTCCGCGCGGGGGATCAGCACCGCCGGCGAGACGGCGAACTCCAGGCCGTAGAACTCGACCCGCCCGGTCAGGTAGGGCAGGGGGTAGCCGGCGGCGCGGCGGCGGACGAGCGCCTGGTAGCGCGCCCGCTGCCCGCTCCCCAGCGGGCGGTCGGGATGGGCCAGCAGGGCGGCGCGGGGCAGGCCGGTGACGTGCGCCAGCAGCACCTCCGCCTCCAGGCGCGGCGCGTCGGTCGCCGCCCGCAGCCCGTCCATCCCCTCCCGCAGCGCCGCGCCGAGGGTCATTCCTCCTCGTCCTCTCCCACCGCCTGCAGCCGTTCCGCCTGTTCGGAACTGCTCAGTTCTTCGATGAAGGGATCCAGGTCGCCATCCAACACGTCGGGCAACCGGTAGAGGGTCAGGCCAATGCGATGGTCGGTGACGCGATTCTGGGGGAAGTTATAGGTGCGGATCTTCTCGCTGCGCTCGCCCGTGCCTACCTGACTGCGACGGGCCTCGGCGACCTCTTCGTGTTGCCGTTGCCACTCCTGCTCGTAGAGTCGAGCGCGCAGGACGGCCATCGCCCGCAGCTTGTTCTGCAACTGCGAGCGCTCCGACTCGCAGGAGACGACCATGCCGCTGGGCCGGTGGGTGATGCGGATGGCCGTGGCGTTCTTCTGCATGTGCTGGCCGCCGGGGCCGGAGGAGCCGTAGGCCTCGATCAGCAGGTCCTTGGGGTCAATGTTGACCTCGACCTCGTCCACCTCTGGCAGGACGGCCACGGTGGCAGTGGAGGTGTGGATGCGCCCGGCGGACTCGGTGACCGGGACGCGCTGGACGCGATGGACGCCGCTCTCGAACTTGAGGCGGGAGAAAGCGCCCGTACCGCGCACCTCGAAGATGACTTCTTTGAAACCACCGATGCCGGTGGCGTGACCGCTGATCAGTTCGGTCTTCCAGCCCTGGCGCTCGGCGTAGCGGTTGTACATGCGGTAGAGCTCGGCGGCGAACAGCCCGGCCTCCTCCCCGCCGGTCCCGGCGCGGATCTCCACGATCACGTTCCGCTCGTCGCGGGGGTCCTTGGGCAGCAACAGCCGGCGCAGCCGCTCGCTCAGGTTCTCCAGGCGTTGCTCCAGCCGTTCGATCTCGGCGCGGGCCAGTTCGCGCAGCTCTGCGTCGTCCTCGTCGAGCAGCGAGTGGGCCTGCTCCAGCTCCCGCTGGGCAGCGCGGTGCTCGCGGTAGAGGGTCACCACCTCCTCCAGCTCGCGATGTTCACGGGCCAGCTCGGCCAGTCGGACATGGTCGGCGGCCACTTCCGGGTCAGCCATCCGTTCGGTCAGTTGTTCGTACTGTTGCTCGATCCCTTCCAGTTTTTCCCACATCCGTCACATCCCCAAGGAAACGGGCGGCCTGACCGGCCGCCGCGCTCGCTGTCGCGTAGCTGCCTACCCTCCCGCAGGTTCGGGCGCAATCTCCGCACTGGAGTGCGCCGCAATGAGCCGCTTGCCCTCTCGCCAGCCACTTGCTAACCTGCGGGAGGGTAGGGGGTAGGTAGATACGCTGTCGCTATTATAACAGAGCCGAGAAGCGCGTCAAGGTTGGCATGGTCAATGCTACCGGATGCCCCACCAGTACATATCGGCCAGCCGCTGGTGCTCCTGGCGCAGGCGGACGTAGCTTTCGTAGCGGTGGACGTGGACGCGCCCGTCCTCCACGGCGGCGATCACCGCGCAGCCTGGCTCGACGGTGTGCGTGCAGTCGGAAAAGCGACAGTCGGCGACGAGAGGGGCGATGTCCGGATAGTAGGCGTCCAGCTCCTCCGGGTCCAGGTCGAAGAGGGCCAGTGCGCGCAGGCCGGGCGTGTCGGCCACCCACCCGCCGACGTCCAGCCGGACCAGCTCGCGGACGACCGTGGTATGCGTTCCCTTGCCGGTCGCCTCGCTGACCTGGCGTACGTGCAGCCCTAAGTCGGGCTGGATGGCGTTGAGCAGGCTGCTCTTGCCGACGCCGGACGGGCCGACCAGGGCGGAGACCCTGTCCTGCAGTTGGTCGCGCAGCCGCTCCAGGCCCTCGCCGGTGACCGCGCTGGTGTAGAGCACCGGGTAGCCGATCTGCTCGTAGATGCCGAAGAGGGCGTGGGCTTCATCCAGCCCGACCAGGTCGGTCTTGTTAGCGCAGATGACGGCGGGGATGTGCTGTACTTCGGCGCCGACCAGCAGCCGGTCGAGCATGCGCAGGCGCGGCTGGGGTTCGGCGCAGGCGAAGACGAACAGCGCCTGGTCGGGGTTGGCCAGGATGACCTGTTCCCGTTCGGCGAGGTAGCCGTCGCGGTCCCAGGTGCGGCCCTTGCGCCCACTGATCGCCAGGCGGGCCAGCGAGCGCTGACGTGGCTCGACCTCCTCGATGATCCCGCTGCCGTCGGCGGCCAGGGAGACGCACACACGGTCGCCCACGGCAACCAGGTCGGAGTCCAGGCGGGCCCGCTTGAGCCGCCCGCGGATGCGGCAGGTCACCTCCTGGCCGTCGGCCCAGACGGTGTAGAACCCGCTCTGCGCCCTGATCACCAATCCGCTGATTTCACGTTTCACGCTTCACGTTTCACGCTTCACGCTTCACGCTTCTCGCTTCACGCTTCACGTTTCACGCTTCACGCTCTACGGCGTCTGCGTCGCGTTCCCCTCCGCCTCCTGGCAGAGCCGGATGCCCTCCGGCGCGTTCGTATCCAGCGGGTCGATCAGCAGGGCGGTCTCGAAGAGCGGGTAGGCCAGGTCGCAGCGGTCCATGTAGTAGTAGCAGAAGCCCAGGATGTAGAGGTGTTCGATGCGCGGCCCGGCGACCGGTTCGGCGGTGGATTGCAGAACAAGGCTGCCGCCGCTGCCGACCGACAGCGGGCCGGTGTTGAGGGGCAGGCGGTTGGGGCGGCTGATCCCGGCGAACCAGCCCACGTAGACCTGGCCGGCGGGGGGGGCGGGCATGCCCTGCAGGGTCAGTGTGTAGGCGCCGCTCGCCGTATCCAATGTCAGCCGGCCCTGGGTGTTGGTCCAGCGGTCACTGCTGATCTGCGGGCGCAGGTCGGCGGTCCGCACGAGCCGCTCGTGGCCGCTCCAGGCAAGATCGCCGCTCAGCACTACCTCGGTGGATGGGAAGAGAAAGTCCTCCTGCGGCGTCTCGACGGTCACGTAGAAGCGGCCGGCGCGGCGTCGGGCGTCCTGGTAGGCCAGGTCAATTGTCCGTTCCAGGTTGGGGATGGCGTCCTCGTAGTTGCGTCGCAGGTAGTAGAGCATGCCCAGGTGGCCGTAGGCAGGGGCGTACTGCGGATCCGCCTGGATGGCCTGTTCCAGGTAGATGCGTGCCTGGTCGGGATCGTCAATCGCGTAGTAGGCCCAGCCCAACTGGTCGAGCGCGTCGGCGCGGGTGGGATCGATCTGCGCGGCCTGGCGGAAGGCCTGGATCGCGCTGGCGGTATCGGTGAGGTAGAGGTAGTTGCGGCCCAAGTCCATGTAGATGTACGCCAGGTTCGGGTGGAGCTCCAGCGCCTGGCGGTAGGCCTGGATCGCCCCGCTCCAGTTGCCCATCATCTCCAGCACGTAGCCGTAATCGCGGTGGGCGTCCACGCTGTCGGGGGCCAGTTCGAGGGCGGTGCGGGCGGCCTGGGTCGCCTCGCCCCACCGTCCGCTGTCGGCGTAGGCCTCGGCCAGGTAGGCGTAGGCTTCGGGACAGGCGGGATCGAGGCTGATCGCTCGTCGGCAGGCGTCAATGGCCTCGTCCACGCGTCCGTCCCAGTCGTAGGCCATGCCCAGGACGGCCCAGGCGGCGGGGCTTTCGGGGGCCAGGGAGACGGCCCGTTCGCCTTGCTCGATGGCCTGTTCCACCTGGCCCTCCAGCACCAGCAGGCGGACCAACGGGACGAGCAGGCTGACGTTATCGGGCTCCAGGCGGATGGCCCGCTCGTAGGCAGCGATGGCCCCGACCAGGTCGCCGGCGCTGTAGGCCGTCTCGGCCTCCTGACGGTAGGAGATGGGCGAACGGGTGGGTGTGGCGGTGGGGACGAAGGGGACGGTGATCTCCTCCTGTTGTTGCTGGATATGGAGATAGGCGTAGGTGCTGGCGCCGATGAGGATCAGCAGCACCAGGATGCGCCAGGGGTTGGAGCGCCGTTGTGGACGCGGGCGTATGTACAGTGCCTTGTCCCGTTTCACGGCTCCATCATTCCGTCGGCTGGGGAGCCCATCCGTCAGCGCCGGCGGCGGATGACGAAGAGGATGGCGACGACGATGGCCAGCACCAGCAGGGCCGCGCCGATGAAGAGCGCTCCCCCTCCCGGTCGGGACGCAGAGGACGTCGCCTCCGGTATGGATGTGGCCGTGGCCGGCGCGCCCCGCTGCACGCCGAGAGCGACATCCACCGCTGCGCCCGCGCTGACGGTCACTTCGCTCTGGGCCGGCCCGCTGGCGACGTACCCGTCCGGCGGCTGCATCGCCAGCCTGTAGCTGCCCGCCAGTAGCTCGTCGAAACAGTGCGGCTCGCTCAGTCCGTCGGTCACGTACTGTCCGACGACGGCGCCGGCCAGGGTGAGGGTGACGGTGGTGTTGGGCAGCAGTTCCTCCGTCTCTGGCTGACGGAACGAGTCCCCATTGCGGTCGTGAAAGGCCAGCACGCAGAGCGACCCGTTCGCGGCGACCGTGGGGGAGGGCGGTGGAGGGGGCGTGGGGGGGGCCGTGGGTGGCAGCGTCGGCGTCGCCACCGAGATAACCAGCTCCTGGCCGACCTCGATCAGGCCATTGGGGCCGATGGAGCCGGCATTGAGCTGCGTGATCTGTTCCACCGACACGCCATACTGCATCGCGATGCTGTAGAGCGTGTCGCCGCGCTGGACCGTGTGGACGACCGCGCCGTCGGGGCGCGGCGTGGCGGTGATCGGCGGGCGCGGCGTGACGGGCGCGCGGGTGGCCGGCGGCGGCTGCGGGCTGGTCGGCGGCGATCCGCTGACATAATAGAGCGCCGCGTCGTCAATGTAGAAGTCGTTGTTCGGGCGGGCGATGCCGTCCACCCAGTCGGGGCGGTTGTAGACGAACACCGTCACCGCGCTGGACTGGGCGACCGCGTCCACGGAGATCAGCCGCCAGTTATCCCAGGCGTGGATCTCGGCAGACCAGACCACCGACCCGGCCCAGGGATCGGTTCCGCCGGTGGGATCTATGCCCACCCGCACGTGCGTCGGGGCCGGGTTGTTCGAATAGGGGGCCGTGGGGCAGACGTTCCACTGCTCCGGCGTGCCCATGCACGACCAGGTCTGGACGTGGGCCTGGAAGCGCAGGGTAGCGCCGGGGAGGATGCCCTCCACGCGCTGCAGCAACCCGGCTTCCATCTGCCGGGCGAAACTGTGCAGCTTCTGCGCGCAGTTCCCGCCGTGGACGCGCATGGGGTCCTGCCAGGGCATGATCCCGCGAAACTCCGGGCGGCCCCAGTAGACGCATTCGGGATTGCCCACGCAGTAATTCGGCATGTTCGCGTACGGAGGGGGTGGGTTATCCAACCAGAAGCCCCGCCAACCGGGAGCGACCTGCACTTCGGGGATGCCGTCCTGGAAAGGCCAGGCCTCCCCACAGCCCCATTCGAAGTCCCCATTGACCAGCAGGTTCTGCTCCTGGGCGCGGACGGGGTGGTTCCAGACCATGCCCGCCAGCCCCAGGAGGCTGACCAGCGTCAACCCGACCAGCCAGCTTCGTTTCATCTGCTCCATCCGCTTCATCCGCTGGCCCCGGCTACCGGCGGCGCGAGAGGACGAAGAGGACCGCCATCGCCGTCGCTGCCACCAGCATCAGGATACCGACGATGCCCACGCCCAGGTGCAGCCCCCGCGACCCGGCCGCGCTCCCTTCCGCATCTTCGGCCGCCTCGTCGGGGTCGGCGGACGCATCGGCTGACCCGCTGCGCTGGGCGCCGAGGGCCACGTCCAGGCGGCTGCCCGTGCTCAGCCCCAGCATCATCTCCGACGGGCCGCTGCTGGCATACCCGCTCGGCGGCTGCATGACGATGCGGTAGGTGCCGGCGGCCAGGCCCTGGAAGCAGTATGGCTCGCTCAGCCCATCGGTCGTGTATTGGCCCACGACGCCCCGGCTGGTCTCGCCCAAGATGAAGGTGGCGTTGGGCAGCATCTCCTCGCTGTCCGGTTCGCGGAACGTGTCGCTGTTGCGGTCGTTGAAGGCGACGATGCAGATCGCCGCGCCGGTCATGGCCACCTCTGCCGGGACCGTGGCGGTCATCGGCGCGGAGGGCACCACCGGTGCGACGGCGCCGGCGGGGATGGAGATAACCAGCTCCTGGCCGGGCCAGATCATGTAGCCGGCGCCAATCGAGCCGGCGTTGAGCTGCAGGAGCTGGTCCATCGGCACGCCGTACTCGATGGCGATGCCCATCACCGTGTCGCCAGACTGGACGACGTGGACGATGGCCCCGTCGGGGCGGGGGGTGGATGTGGGGCGAGGGGCGACCGGGACGACCGGCGCGGGGGCGACCGGTTGGGAGGCAGGCGGTGGGGTCGGCGCCGGCCCCTCGCCCACCGCTACCAGGCTGGCGTCGTCTATGTAGACATCGTTGTTCGGGCGGTAGACCCCGTCGGTCCAGTCGGTCCGGTGATAGACGAACACGGTCACCGTCTCCGCCTGGGCCACGGCCTCTACCTGGAAAAGCGTCCAGGCGTCCCATGCGTTTTCCTCTCCCGACCAGACGACCGTGCCGGCCCAGGGGTTGGTGCCGCCTGTGGGGTCAATCCCGACGCGGACGTGCATCGGGGCGGGGCTGTTCGAGTAGGGGGCCGTGGGGCACATGTTCCAATGCTCCTGGGTGCCCATGCACGACCAGGTCTGCACATAGGCCTGGAAGCGGAGGCGGGTGTTGGGGGCGATACCGCCGACCTGCTGGTACAGCCCGGCCTCCATCTGCCGGGCGAAGCTGTGCAGCTTCTGGGCGCAGTTCCCGCCGTGCACGCGCAGGGGGTCCTGCCACGGCATGATCCCGCGAAATTCGGGCCGGCCCCAGTAGACGCAGCCAGGGTCCTCCTCGCACCACGCGGGACGTACCGCGTACGAGGGCGGCGGGTTATCAATCCAGAAGCCCCGCCAGCCGGGAGCGACCTGCACTTCTGGGATGCCATCCTGAAACGGCCAGGCGCTGCCGCAGCTCGACTCCATGTCGCCGTTGTTCAGTAGGTTGGGCCCCTCCTGGGCGCGCACCGTTCCACGAGGCGCCAGTTCCATCAGCATGCCCAGCACGACGATCAGGGCCAGTCCAATCAACCAGGAACGGGTTCGAATCATTCTACTCCTCTGCCTAGGACGATGAACTGTTCACCCTCCTGCAGGTTTGGGTGCAATCGGCAGCCCAAATCGCGCTTCCATGGCCACTCTGATTCGTTGCTCGATCGCTTCCGAACCTGCGGGAGGATGAGCTGAGCAGTGACTCACTTCGAGCGATTCGTGTTTGCGATGCGATCCGACCGGCGTGGGTTCGGGCTATCGGCGGCGGCGGGCCAGGAAGAAGACCACGGCCACCACGATCGCCAGCGCCAGGAGGATGATCCCGCTGACGCGAGCGACTGCCTGCAACACCTCGGATCCCTGTCCGCCGCCCGTGCCGCCTTCCCCGGCCGTCGGCGTCGCGGTCGGCGGCTCGCCGCGCTGCGCGCCGAGGACCACGTCCAACTGTCCGCCGGTCAGGCCGATGACCATGTCGGCGGGCCCGCTGGAGACATAGCCGGGCGGGGGCTGCATGTTCACCCGGTAGGTGCCGGCGGGCAGGTTGACGAAGCAGTACGGCTCGCTCAGGCCGTCAGTGGTGTACTGGCCGACAATGCCGCTGCCGCTGCCGACGGTGAAGAGGGCGTTGGGCAGCATCTCCTCGGCGTCCGGTTCGCGAAACGTGTCGCCGTTGCGGTCGTGGAAGGCCAGGACGCAGAGCGAGCCGCCGGTGGGGGCGACGGTGGGGGTGATGATCGGCGTGGGCTGGGGGGGCGTGGTCGGCGGCGCGGCGGGGAGCGAGATCACCAGTTCCTGACCGACCACGATGACGTTCCCGGCGCCGATGGAGGCGGAGTTGAGCTGGATGATTTGCTCCAGCGGCACCCCGTACTGCTGGGCGATGCCGGAGAGAGTATCGCCGTACTGGACGACGTGGACGATCGCCCCGTCGGGGCGCGGGGTGGAGGTAGCGACCGGAGCCGCCGGGTTCGTCGGGCGCGGCGGCGAGGTCGGCGCGACCGTGGCCGGCGGGGTGATGACCTCCAGCGACGCGTCTTCCCACCAGGTTTCCATGTGCGCCACCGGCAGCACCGCGCGGTAGCGGCTGGAGGTGAACACGCTCACCCGCCCGTTGGGGCCGACCGTCGCCTCGACGGAGAGCTGTACCCAGGCGTCCAGGGTGTTGTTCTCGCCCGACCAGATGATCGCCGGCGAGGTCCACAGCCCATCGCCGTTGGGATCAATGCCGACCTGCATGTGCGGCACCCAGTTCACCCCATAGGAGGGAGCGGGCGGGTTTTCGTTGGCCGCGAAGGCGCG
>DAOTYW010000279.1:0-5620 GCA_034434755.1 Anaerolineae bacterium
CGGCTCAACACCGCCAGCAATCCCTACGCCACCATCGGCGGGGGTTGGGACAATCTGGCCAGCGGCTGGCACGCCACCGTCGGCGGGGGCTATGACAACACCGCCAGCAACGGTTCCGCCACCGTCGGCGGGGGCTATCACAACACCGCCAGCGGCGCTTCCGCCACCGTCGGCGGGGGCATAGACAACAGCGCCAGCGGCGACTATGCCACTGTTCCGGGTGGTCGCTCCAACGAGGCGCAAGGCGCCTACAGCTTTGCCGCCGGGCGCCGGGCCATCGCCCAGAATCAGGGCTGCTTTGTCTGGGGCGACGCTACCGACGCCGACATTCAGTGTGGCAGCGACAACACCTGGGTGGCGCGCGCCAGCGGCGGGGTGTACTTTTACACCAACAGCAGCCTCAGCAGCGGCATGTACCTGAGCGCCGGCGGCAGCTCGTGGAACGCCGTCAGCGACCGCACGCGCAAGGAAAACTTCCAGCCGGTGGACAGCCAGGAACTGCTGGAGCGCCTGGCCGGGATCGAGATCAGCACCTGGAACTATGTGGCTCAGGATCCCTCGATCCGCCACATCGGACCGATGGCCGATGACTTTAACGGCCTGGTGGACGGCCTGGGCGGCGAGGGGGCAAACTATATCAACTCCCTCGACGCCGACGGCGTGGCCCTGGCAGCAGCGCAGGGACTCTACCAGCGCTCACTGGCGCTGGAGGCGCAGAATGCAGCCCAGCAAGCGCAGATCGAGGCGCTGCAGCGACAAAACGCCAACCTGGAGGCCCGCCTGCAGGCGCTGGAGCAGGGGGCCGGCGGCGCGCCGTCCACGACCAACGCTCTCCCCCTCTACGGCCTGGCGCTGGGCGGACTGGCCGTCCTCGGTGTGGTGGCCTATCGGCAGCGGGAGGGAGGCAGACGATGAACGGCCCACGCCTCACGTTTTCCGTTTCACGTTTCACGCCCTACGCCCTCCGCCTCCTGCCCCTGGCGCTGCTCCTCCTCCCCGCCCTGGCCCTGGCCCAGAGCGGCTATGACCTGAGCTGGTGGACAGTGGACGGCGGCGGAGGGACGAGCAGCAGCGGCAGCTATGTGCTGATGGGCACGGCCGGCCAGGCGGACGCGGGCGCGCTGGCCGGCGGGGACTATGCGCTGGCCGGCGGCTTCTGGAGCGGCGCCGTTACCCGCTACGACATCTTCCTGCCCCTCGTGCTGCGCAATGCCTGACCCCTTGGGTGGCCGGCGGCGCATGGCCGCCGGCCACCCGTAACAGCTCACCCCCCCGCAGGTTTGGGCGCCAGTAGGACGGGCTGACAGCCCGTCCTACAACAACCGCCGCAGGATCGGCAGCGCCGCCTGCACCGCCCGCGCCCGGTGGCTGATCCGGTTCTTGGTCTCCTCGGATAACTCGGCCATCGTGCAGCCGAACTCCGGCAGGTAGAAAACCGGATCGTAACCGAAGCCGCCCGTCCCGGCCGGCGCGCCCGCAATGATCCCCTCGCAGGTACCCTCGGCGCTGTACAGCTCCCCCAGCGGGGTCACGACCACGACCACGCAGCGGAAGCGGGCGCTGCGGCGCTCCGGCGGCACCCCCTCCAGTTGCCGCAGCAGCGCGGTCAGCCGGTCGGTATCGGAACCGAGGGTGTAGCGGGCGGAGCGGATGCCCGGCGCGCCGTCCAGCGCGTCCACCTCCAGCCCGGAGTCGTCGGCCAGGACGGGCATGGGCGCCAGGTCGTCGCGCCCCCGCAGCGCCTGCGCGCAGGCCACGGCCTTGAGGCGGGCGTTCTCGAAGTACGTCGCCCCCGTCTCCGCCACCGCCACTTCCAGCCCCAGATCGAACGGGAAGAGCAGGCGCGTCGCCAGCGGGGTCAGCAGGGCGCGCAGCTCGCGCACCTTGCCGGCGTTGTTCGTGGCGACCAGCAGGCCCATGTCCGCTCTACGCTCCCCAGGTGACCAGGCGGGCTTCCGGGTACTCACAGGGCAGGGGCTCCTCGAAAAGCGCCTTCTGCGCCGCCTCTCTGCGCATCCGTTCGAAAGCCACCTCGCAGTAAGCCGGAGAGATGTCAATGCCGATGAAACGCCGCCGCAGGCGATGGGCAACCAGCGTGGTCGTCCCTGCCCCATTGAACGGATCGAGCACAATGTCGCCCCGATAGGTGAACAGGCGCAGCAGGCGGTAGGGCAACTCCTCCGGGAACATTGCCGGATGGCCGTACTCCTTCATCCGGCTTTCGGGTGCAAAGCCCCAGCGGGCGTAGACCCATTTTTTGAACTCATCACCCGTGATGTCGGCATACTGCGACGAACCCGCCTTCTTGTGGGTGACCTTGTCGAACACCTCGATGAACTCCCAGGTGTATTTCAGGTACGGCATAGAAGGGGACTTCCAACTGCCCCAGGCGGTGTACTTGGCGTTGTAGTTGCTCTTCTCCCACAGGATCTCCGCCTTCCAGAGAAAGCCAAGGGCCAGCAATTGCCCGGAGACTATGTGGTGAGTGGGAATGTAGTCAGAGAAAAGCGGCTGGACGTTCACGGCGATACGTCCGCCCGGTTTGAGCACACGATAGCACTCGGCCCAGATCGCCCGCAGTTGGTCGAAATACTCATCCCAGTGGCGGGTGTCCTCCGCCGCGTCATCTTGGTATTGGAGGCCGAAGTTGTAGGGCGGCGATGTGATCACCATGTCAACCGCGTTGTCGGGCAGAGCCGACAGGACCTCCCCCGCATCCCCGACGACGATGGTGTTGATGAAGGGTTGGATCCCGGCCGGCTCCACCGCAGAGACCAACGCAGCCTGGGACTTGGTGCCGCGACGAATGCGCTCCTTGCCCCGCTTGTCGGTGACCTTTTCCTCCCGCCCAGGCTTCATATAACCTTGCCCTCGGCCCGCATTCTCGCCTCGACCCGCGACCAATCCCTTTCGAGATGAGAACGGACGAACTCAAAGAGGTCTATGACCACTTCAGGGCAGGTGGGCCTCGGCGTCGCGCCTCTGCGCTTGTCTCGCCGTAGCACCTAGATCTGGTCTATCCTGGAGAACTTCGGGGGCCACCTCACAGCTTACGGCATACCACTCAAGTCTCAGAGACCTCCACCGCCTGCGGCAACCGCTCCAGCGCCACTTCCGCCCCGCAGTCATTGCAGCGGGCGGTGTCCTTGCGCCCCTCGGTCAACAGCCCACCGCAGGCCGGGCAGGGCGACGGCAGCGGTCGCTGCCAGACCCAGAACTCGCAGTTGGGGTAGTTGGAACAGCCATAGCCGATCCGTCCCTTGCGCGTGCGCTTCTCCACCAGCTCCCCGCCGCACGACGGACACTTCACCCCCACCTTCTCCAGCCATGGCTCCGTATAGCGACAATCCGGGAAGCCCTTGCAGCCGATGAACTTCCCGTACCGCCCCCAGCGGATGATCAGCGGCTTGCCGCACTGCGGACAGTCCCGCCCCAGCTCCTGCGGGCCCATGTCCACCTTCTCGATCTTCTGCTCGGCGTCCGCCAGCAACTGGCTGAAGGGGTCGTAGAACTCGCGCACCACCGGCACCCACTTCCGCTGCCCGGCGGCGATCTCGTCCAACCGCGCTTCCATCTCGGCCGTGAAGCCATAGTCCAGCACGGTCGGGAAGTACTCGACCAGCAGGTCGTTGACCAGGAAGCCGGTCTCGGTGGGGATCAGCCGCTTTCCATCGCGCTGAACATAGCCACGCTGCTGGATCGTCGCCAGGGTGGGCGCGTAGGTGGAGGGGCGGCCGATGCCGTACTCCTCCAGCGCCCGCACCAGCGTCGCCTCGGTGTAGCGCGGCGGCGGCTGGGTGAAGTGCTGCTCCGGCAGCAGCCGCAGCAGGTTCAACAGTTCGTCTACCTCCAACGGCGGGATCTGCTGGCTCGGCTCCTCCTCGGTCACGTCCTCGTCCCTGGCCTCCTCGTAGACGACCAGGAAGCCGGGGAAACGCAGGGTGGAGCCGTTGGCGCGGAAGAGGTACGGCTTCTCACCGTCGGCGGGACCGGCCAGCACCTCGACGGTGACCGTGTCGTAGACCGCCGGCTCCATCTGGCTGGCGAGGAAGCGCTGCCAGACGAGCTGGTAGAGGCGGAACTGCTCGCTGGAGAGGTGCTCCTTGAGCGCCTCCGGCTCGCGGAAGACCGAGGTGGGACGGATCGCCTCGTGGGCCTCCTGCGCCCCCTTGGCCCGCGTCTTGTAGACCGGCGGGCGCGGCGGGAGGAACTTCTCGCCGTAGCGCTGGCCGACGTACTTGCGCGCCTCCGCCTGCGCCTGCTCGGCCACGTTGGTCGAGTCGGTGCGCATGTAGGTGATCAGGCCGACCGCCCCGTCGCCGCCGATGTCCATGCCCTCGTACAATTGCTGGGCGATGCGCATGGTGCGGCTAGGGGTGAAGCCCAGTTTGCGCGAGGCCTCCTGCTGCATCGAGCTGGTGATGAACGGCGGGGAGGGCTGGCGTCGGCGCTGCCCTTCCTTCACCGACCCGACGGTGTAGACCGCCCGCTCCAGCTCGTCCACTACGGCCTGCGTGGCCGGTTCGTCGCGCAGGTCAACCTCCTCGCCGCGGATGCGATGCAGCTTGGCGACGAAGCTGCGCGGCGTGCGCCGCTCCTCGCGCTTCGCCAGCTCCGCCGCGATCGACCAGTATTCCTGCGGGACGAAGCTCTGGATCTCGCGCTCCCGCTCGACCACCAGCCGCACCGCCACCGACTGCACCCGTCCGGCGCTGAGCCGGCTGCGCACCTTGCGCCACAGCAGCGGCCCCAGGCTGTAGCCGACCAGCCGGTCGAGGATGCGCCGCGCCTGCTGCGCGTCCACCAGGTCCTGGTTGATCTGACTGGGGTGGTTGAACGCTTCCTCGATGGCCGACTGGGTGATCTCGTGGAAGACGACCCGCCGGGCCTGTTTGGCGCTGATCTTGGCCGCTTCCATCAGGTGCCAGGCGATGGCTTCCCCCTCGCGGTCGGGGTCGGTGGCCAGGTAGACCTCGGCGGCCTTCTTGACCTCCTGCTGCAGTTCCTGGACGACCTTCCGCTTCTCGTTCGGCACGCGGTAGAGCGGCTGGAAATCGTTCTCCACGTCCACCGACATGGACGAGCGCAGCAGGTCGCGCACGTGGCCCACGGAAGCGCGAACGGTGTAGCCCTTGCCCAGGAAGCGCCCGACGGTGCGGGCCTTGGCCGGCGACTCGACGATCACCAGCCGCCCCTCCCGCCGGTCGGGCGGTGGCTGCAGCCCCTCGTGGGCCGGGGTGGCCCCCATGCGAAAGAGCGTCGTCCCGCACGTCGGGCAGGTGCCCCGCGTCGCCGGCGTCCCGCCGGCGGTGAAAACCGGCTGCGGGTCCCTCATCTCCCGCTTCGCCCGGCAGCGCACGCAGTACGCTTCGACCTTCGTCACATCAGACATAGCCCATCCTGCGGCCTCCCGCCGCCATGCGGGGCGCACGGCCGTGCGCCCCGATACAATTCCAGAACATACCTGCTCCTCCTCCCGCAGGTTTGGCCATTGGCAGCCCAAATCGCACTGCAATGGCCACTCCGATGCGTTGCTCGATCACTTCCGAACCTGCAGGAGGGTGAGCTGAGCAGTTACAAATGGAGAACAGCCACAGATAACAGGGAAACACATAGATCG
>DAOTYW010000280.1:0-1565 GCA_034434755.1 Anaerolineae bacterium
CCCTTCGGGGGCTGCGTGAGCCTGCGGAGCAGGCTTTCGCTTTGAGCCGTGGGGTTTAGCCCACGGCGGCCTGGCTTAAGTTGTGACGAATGGGCGCAATCTCTGCACTGGAGTGCGCCGCAATGAGCTGCTGGCCCTCTCGCCAGCCACTTTCTCACCTGCGGGAGGGTATCGGTGTGCATCCGTATCTATCACTTCTCGACGACGCGGATGTGCAGCTCCTCCAACTGCTGCGGCTCCACCGGCGACGGCGCGCCGGCCATCAGGTCAGTGGCCTGCAGGGTCTTGGGGAAGGCCATCACCTCGCGGATGCTCGACTCGTCGGCCAGCAGCATCACCAGCCGGTCCACCCCCACGGCGATCCCGCCGTGCGGCGGCGTGCCGTACTCGAACGCCTCCAGCATGTGCCCGAAGCGCTCCCGCGCCACCTCGATATCCAGGCCGATCAGCCCGAAGATCTTCTCCTGCACCTCGCGGCGGTGAATGCGGATGCTGCCGCCGCCGGTCTCCAAACCGTTGCAGACGAAGTCGTGCTGCAACCCGCGCACCCGGCCCGGATCGCTATCTAACAACGGCAGATCCTCCGGCAGCGGCGCGGTGAAGAGATGATGGCTGGGGTCCCAACGCTGCTCCTCCTCGATCCATCGTTCGAACAGCGGGAAATCCACCACCCAGCAACAGGCCATGACGCTCGGGTCGCGCAGACCCAGCCGGTCGCCCATCTCCAGGCGCAGGCTGCACAGCGCCGCGTTGACCACGGCGGGCCGGTCGGCGACGAAGAGCAGCAGGTCGCCCGGTTGCCCCTCCATCCGCTGCACGATAGCGGTCACTTCGTCTGGTGTGAGGAACCTGGTGAAGGAGGAACGGATCTCGCCGTCGTCGCCCAACGCCAGCCAGGCCAGCCCTTTCGCTCCTTCCTTCTGGACCAACGCGGTCAGTTCGTCGAGCTGGCGACGGCTGTAGGCGGCGCAGCCGGGGACGCGGATCCCGCGCACCTGCCCGCCGCCCGCCACCGCCTGGCGGAAGACGCCAAATCCACAGTCGGCGACCAGGTCGGAGACGTCCGTCAGCTCCATCCCGAAGCGAAAATCGGGCCGGTCGCTGCCGAAGCGACGCAGCGCCTCGGCATAGGTGAAGCGCGGCAGCGGTTTGCAGAGCAATTTCTTATCGGAACATTGCTCGATCACGCTGATCATCAGCTCCTCGACCAGCGCCATCACGTCTTCCTGTTCGACGAAGCTCATCTCCAGGTCGAGCTGGGTGAACTCCGGCTGGCGGTCGCCGCGCTGATCCTCATCGCGGAAGCAGCGGGCAAGCTGAAAGTAGCGCTCGAAGCCGGCGACCATCAGCAGTTGCTTCAACTGCTGCGGCGATTGCGGCAGGGCGTAGAACTTGCCCGGATGGACCCGGCTGGGCACCAGGTAGTCCCGCGCCCCCTCCGGCGTGGCCTTGAACAGCATCGGCGTCTCGATCTCGAGGAAGCCATGCGCGGAGAGGAAGTCGCGGATGGCCTTGGTCACGCGGTGGCGCAGGATGATGTTGCGCTGCATCCGCCGCCGGCGCAG
>DAOTYW010000281.1:0-2299 GCA_034434755.1 Anaerolineae bacterium
TCGCAGGCGCGGGCGCAGCTCGAAGTCTATCTGCGCGGGGTGGCTGCGCCGCTGCGCGAACTGGGCGCATCGGTGCGGTCGGAGGTGCGCGAGGGCAACCCGGCCGAGGAGATCCTGGATGTCGCCAGGGAGGTCTTGACCGACCTGATCGTCCTGAACACCCATGGCCTCTCCGGCATGAGCCGCTGGGTCTACGGCAGCGTCGCCGACCGCGTGCTGCGCGGCGCATCGTGCCCCGTCCTGCTCGTGCGCGCCTGCCCGGATGAAGGATAGTGTGCAAGTATGCAAGTATGCAAGTTTGCAAGTGTGCAAGTATGCAAGTTTGCAAGTGTGCAAGTATGCAAGTTTGCAAGCTTGCACACTTGCACACTTGCACACTTGCACACTTGCACACTTGCACACTTGCACACTTGCACACTTGCACACTTGCATACTTGCATACTTGCATACTTGCAAACTTGCACACTTGCAAACTTGCACACTTGCAAACTTGCACACTTGCAAACTTGCACACTTGCATACTTGACGAGGTGATTTCATGAACATTGGCATTCCCAAGGAGCGACGCGAATTGGAGATGCGGGTCGGGCTGACCCCCCAGGGGGTTGGGCTGCTCACCCGTGCCGGTCACACCTGCTACGTGGAGCGTGGCGCTGGCGAGGGGGCTGGCTTCACGGACTACGACTTCGAGCGGGCCGGCGGGCGGATCGTCTACTCCGGCGAGGAAGCCTACGGCCGCGCCGATATCGTCCTCAAGGCCGTCCGCCCCACCCGCCAGGAGCTGGAATGGCTGGTGGAGGGCCAGATCCTCTGCGGCTTCCTCCACCTGGCGGCAGCACGGAAGGAGACGGTGCGCACGCTGCTGGACAAAGGCGTCACCACTGTCGCCTACGAGACCATCCAGGAGGACGATGGCGACCTGCCGGTGCTGCGGACGATGAGCGAGGTGACCGGGCGCATGGCCCCGCAGTTGGCCGCCACCTACCTGCAGAGCAACTGGGGCGGACGCGGCGTGCTGCTCAGCGGCGTGCCGGGCATCCCCCCCGCGCGCGTCGCCATCCTGGGTGGGGGTGTGCTGGGCACCAACGCCGCCCGCGCTTTCATCGGCCTGGGCGCCGACGTGTACGTCCTCGACCGCGACCTGGAGAACCTGCGACGCATTGACGGGACCTTCCAGGGCTGTGTGACGACGATGATCGCCTATCCCTTCAACATCGCCCGCGTGGCCGCCTTCGTCGAGGTGCTCATCGGCGCCGTGCTCGTCCCCGGCGCGCGCACCCCCATCCTGGTCACCCGCGAGATGGTCCGCGCTATGAAGCGGGGCGCGGTGATCCTCGACTTCAGTATTGATCAGGGCGGGTGTGTGGAGACCAGCCGACCCACCACCTTGCGCGATCCCGTCTTCATCGAGGAAGGCGTTGTCCACTTCTGCGTCCCCAACGCCCCCGGCGTCCTGCCGCGCACCGCAACCCACGCCTTCCTCAACGCTGCCTGGCCCTACATCCGCGTCATGGCCGACCTGGGCCTGGAAGCGGCGATGGCGGACATGCCGGCGCTGGCGCGCGGCATCGCTACCCACGAGGGGCGGATCGTTAACGAGGCGTTGGCCGCAGCCTACGCCACCGAATCGCAGGAGTGAGCCATGCCCACGAGCAGTTGGTCCAAGATCTACGAGAGCAAGGTCACCACCGCCGAACAGGCGGTCACGGCGGTCAAATCCGGCGATCGGGTCTTCCTGACCGGCAACTGCAGCGTGCCGCAGGTGTTGCTGAAGGCGCTGGTCGCCCGCGCCCCCGAACTGCGTAACGTCGAGATCTGCCACGCCCTGACCATCGGTTCCAGCGACTACGTCGCGCCGGAGATGGAGGGGCGCATCCGCGTCAACTCGCTGTTCATCGGCCCCAACGTGCGTAAGGCGGTGCAGGAGGGACGGGCCGACTACACGCCGGTGATGCTCTCCGAGTTCACTCTCCTGTTCAAGAAGGGCGTCCTGCCGTTGGACGTCGCCTTCGTCCATGTCTCCCCGCCCGACGAGCACGGCTTCTGCTCCTACGGCATCGAAACCGGGCTGACCAAGACCCCGGCCGAGTCCGCCAAGATCATCATCGCCGAGGTCAACCCGAACATGCCCCGCTGCCACGGCGATAGCTTCATCCACGTCAGCCGGATCAAGCATATCGTACCGGTGGACTACCCGCTGATGGAGCTGGCGATGACCGAGGGGGGGACGACCGAGCTGCACACGCGCATCGCCGAGTACATCGCCGAGCTGATCCCCGACGGGGCGACGATGCAGATG
>DAOTYW010000282.1:0-11003 GCA_034434755.1 Anaerolineae bacterium
CCGCAGGATGGTCTCGATCTCGGAAGAAGCGCGTACCCGGGCGGTGATCTCGGCGATCAGGCGATCGCGCTCGGCGCGGCGACGGGTCTCTTCCAACAGGCGGGCGTTCTCCAGCGCCAGGCCCAACTGCTGGCCGATGGCCTGCACCAGCGTCAGGTCCTGCTCCGACCACTGGCGGACCCCCTCGGGGTCCTCCACGCCCAGCACGCCGATCACCTGACCGCGCAGGATGATCGGGATCGCCAGACCGGTGCGCGCTGTCCCGCCGTCGCCACTGACAACCACAGGGCCTTTTTCCTCCAGGACGCGAGCGATCTCTGGCCGCCACAGGTCGGGCACGGCGGTCACCGCCGATTGCTCGAACATGAGGCCGCGTAGTTGCAGCTCCTTGCGCCGGCTCAGGTACTCCTCCCACTGACCACGCAGATAGCTGCGGTGAGTCGCCTCCACCTCATCCAGGGCCGCCTGCATCTCCCGCAACAGGCGCGCCCGTTCCAGCGCCAGCGCCATTTGCTCGGCCACCGGCTGGAGGAGCGGGATGTGCTCGCCGGTGAACGCGCCCGCGTGGGCGCTGAGCAGGGCCAGAGCACCGACGGTCTGACGACCGATGGCCACCGGCAGGATCAGCCGGGAAACCAACCCCTGGGAGACAAGGGGCATGCTATCCATAAATAGCTCCGTTGCTGGGTCGCGCAGGTCGGCTTCGAGGCGGGGCTGGTGGTGCGAGACGACCCAGCCGTAGGCCGTGCCCTCGACCGGCAAGCGGCTGCCCGGCTGGATCGGCAGAGCGGGCCGGTCGGCAACCGTCTCGACCGCCACGACAGCCAGATCGTCTTCGCCGGGCGCGCGGGTGATCAGGACCAGGCCATCCAGGTCCACCAGCTCCCGCAGCCGCTGGCCGACCGTCGGCAGGTCAGCCGGGAGGTCCTGGCTGGCCGTGACCACGGCGGTTACCTCACGCAGCATTTGCTCCTGGCGAGCGCGTTGGCGGGCCACTTCGAGCTGACGGATGGACTGGATCGCCGTGGCAGCCTGGCTGGCGACAGCGGTCAACCGCCGCACGTCGGCCTCCGTGAAGCGGGCGGGCTGGCTGAACACCCCATCCACAAAGCCGATCACCTGCCCACCCACCACCAGGGGGACGATCAGTACCCCCCGCCCACCGAAGGCCTCCCGATAGAGCTGTTGCGCAGCGCCCTGCAGGCGATCGGTCTGGGCGATATCCTGGATAACGAGCGGCACGTCCGGGCGCAGGGCGCGGAGCTCCGGAAACTGCGCCAGGGCATAGCGCGGCGAGAACCGGTCGGCAGGCAGGGGGGTCCAGCGCGCCGGCACCTCGACGAACTGCAACTCCTGGCCCTCCGTCCACAGCACATCGAACAGGTTGATGCTGGCCAACCGGTCGGCCTGGCCCAGCACGGTGTGCCGCCGAAGCGCTTCCAGGATCTCTTCATACCCCTGGGCTGCGTTGATCGCCATACCCGCCTGGTAGAGAGCCTGCGACTCATCGAGGGCAGTGCGGGTCTGTTCGGCCAGGCGGGCGCTCTCCAGCGCCAGGGCGAGCTGTTCCGAGATCGCGCCGACGATCTCCAAATCTTCCGCCGACAGTGGCCGCTGGGGGTCCTCGTAGACGCCCAGCGCGCCGATGATCTCCCCGTGGACGGCCAGAGGGGCCACAGCCGCCTTCCCGTCGGGGCCGGGGGGCACCAACGCGCCCTGCTCCACGGCCCGCCCCACCTCCGGCGTCCACTCCTCAGCGGGATGCACGTCCACGCGGTCGAACAGATAGCTGGTGGGCAGCTCGGCCTGTCCACGGAAGGACTCCCACCCCTCGCGGCTGGCGGCGCGATACAGCGCAGAAAGTTCGGCCAGCCGCTCGTCCATCTCCTGGCGCAGGCGGGTGCTTTCGATCGCCACGGCGATCTGGCCGCACAGCCCCTCCAGCAGCAACTGGTCGTCCTCCGTCAGCGCCCCGGCCTGGTCGCTCTGCACGTCGAGGATGCCCAGCACCCGGTCGCGCAGCCGGATCGGCACGGCCAATTCCCCTTTCGTATCGGGCAGGTCGGGGTTGGGCTGCCAATCCTTGTCCTGAGCCACGTCGGTCGCCAGGATCGGGCGGCCGGTGGCGGCGGCGGTGCCGACCACGCCGCGGCCCATCGGCAGGCGGTGGCCGCGGGCCAACAGCCGCTCCCCCGCCTCGCCATAGCTGGCCACCAGGACAACCGCGTCGAGGGCCGGTTCGTAGCGGAAGATCTGGGCGTGGTAGTAGCCGAAGCGTTCCTTGATCAGCGTGACCACGCGGCGGAACAGCTCTTCCAGGGCCGGGGCGGCGGCGATCTCCTGCGCCACCTCGGTGCTGGTCTGCACCTGGCGCCCGCGCAGTTCCAACAATTCGCGGACGCGTCCCTCCAACCGCTTCCGCTCGCTGATGTCCTCCAGCGTCCCTTCCAGGTACAGCGGGTTGCCCGCCTCGTCGCGGATCAGACGGGCCCCGACGGAGATATCCACGATCTCCCCGTCCCCGCGCCGGAAGCGCGTCTCGAAGCCTGTCACCGGCCCCTGTTGCACCAACTGCAACAGCCG
Source organism: Anaerolineae bacterium (assembly GCA_034434755.1). Classification (GTDB taxonomy): domain Bacteria; phylum Chloroflexota; class Anaerolineae; order B4-G1; family DUEL01; genus DAOTYW01. Next base: position 2,584 of record DAOTYW010000282.1, read on the forward strand.
CTGCCGATCCGCCAGGTCCACGTACATGTTGTACAGGCCGAAACGATTCGCTGCCTCCAGCGACTCGTGCCGCAGCAGCCGCAGCACGGCCTGGTTCGCCTCGATGATCTCCCCCGTCGCGGTGCTCGTGCGGAAGATGCCCACCAGCGCCCGATCCACCATCTGGCGGAACTTTGACTCCGACTCCCGCAGCGCATCCTCCAGCAGCTTCCGCTCGGTCACGTCACGGCCGATGGTCTGGAAACCGGTGACCCAGTCGCCCTTGGACATCAGGATGACTTTTTGCTCTACCCAGCGGACCGTTCCGTCGGCGCGGAGGACAGGAACCTCCAATCTCGTCTCCGCCAGCCGTTCCCGGAACTGCCGGCCGTAGAACTCGACCACCCGCTCCCGCCACTCCGGGGCGATCAGTTCGGAGAAGTGCCGGCCGATGATCTCGCTGGCCGGACAGCCGATCAGTCGTTCGCAGGCCGGGTTGACGTAGGTGAAGTAGCCGCGGGGGTCGGAGATGTAAATGATATCACCGGCCTCCTCGGCCATCTGCCGGTAGATCCGTTCGCTTTCGCACAACGAACTCAGCGCGCTGGTGGAGACTACGCCGTGCGCCTTCACGAACGCCGTCCACAGGAGCCGCGCCGCGGTGGCCGACGTGGCCAGCGGGATGACCGTCTCCTCCAGGACAAGCAGGGCCGGCAGGAGGGATTCGACAGGCCACCCTTCCTTGACCCTCGTTTCGATCAGGGTCTGAATAGCCTGGACGAAGGCAGCGTCATCCTGGTTGTCCACATAGGCCGTGACGATGTGCAGAGCCGCGCGGGCGATGTTCAGCCGCTGGGCGGGGGTTAGCTGATCGTAGCCAGCGATCGCCTTCAGCCGCCGGCTGTACGTCCGGGCCAGCGCCTCCGACCGCGCGCGGATCGTTTCTGCGAGTTTACGCATGCTCCTCGCCTCCCTCCTGCGTCGCTCCATCTCCGCCAGCCGACCGTTCTGGCGGGCGCGCCAACTCCCCGGCGCTGCCCAGGCGGACAAAGACAGGCCGCCCCAGAGCCGTCCCCAGCTCGCGCACGGCGGCGCGGGCAATCACATCAGGGGCCACCGCGCCACGCACGACGGCGGTCATCTCGCGGAGAACCCGCTCGCGGCGGGCGCGCCGCTCCGTCTCGACCAGCGCCGCCTGCACCTGCTGCAACAGCCGCCGGTTTTCCAGGGCGACCGCCATCTGTTGGGACAGCGAGATATAGGGACGGGTCTCGCGTGCGCTGAAGTGATGGGGCTCCTCCGCCACCAGCATCAGACTGCCGATCTGACGCTCACCCACCCGCAACGGCAGCACCGCGATCGCCCGCGCGTTCTGCTGCCGGAACACCATGCGGGTGATCGGGTCCATCCGCTCGTCCACCTCCAGGTCATCCATGAATACCGGCTCCGGAGAGAGGACCAGCTTGGTGGCCGGGAACTGCTCCAGGGAGAAGCGCACGCCCAGCGGCAGGGGGGGTGTGCCTGTACCGCTGTACCAGTTGGCCACCGAGACGAACGCCACCGGCTGCCCGGCCGCGTCGCGCTCGATCTCCCAGAAGACCGCCCGGTTGGCCGCCGGCACGGGGATCCCCTCGACGACAGCCGCAACGATCTCCTGCAGGTCGCCAGCCGCCGCCAATCGCCGGCTGGCGTTGTACAGCGTCTCCGTCTCGGCCAACGCGGCCCGCGTATCCTCCAGTAGGCGCGTGGTCTCCAGAGCGCTCGTCGCCTGGGCCGCGAAAAGCCCGGCCAGACGCACGTCCTCGACATCGAATGTGCGCTTCCGCGCCCCGCCAGTGATGTCCAGGACGCCGATCGCCCCCTGCCAACCGATCAGCGGCACAGCCAGGAGGCTGGTCAGGCGCTGCTCGCCCTCGTACGCCGTTGCCCGTCCGTCCCACCGCTGGTAGTCCTCGATCACCTCGGCCTGGCCGCTCACGAATACCCGCCCGGCCAGCCCCTCCCCCGGCTGCAAGCGCTTGCCGATGAACTCGGTAAAGTAGCCCGTGGCGACCGAGAAGACCAGCTCGCCCTTCTCCGCGTCGTAGAGGTACAGGCCGCCCGCCTCGGCGCCCAGCAGAGCGACCGCCTGTTCGACCACCAGGCGAATCACCTCGGCGGTGTCCCGCTGGGCCGCGAGCTGGAGCGCGCTCTGGTAGAGCGTCTCCAGTTCGGCGCTGCGCCGACGGGAGCGCTCGATCAACTGTTGATTCTCGAGGTAGCCGCTGACCCGTCGGACGACCTCGCCCAGAAGCGCGCTCTCGGCGTCGCTGAAGGCATGTTCCTCTCGGTAGGCAACGACCAGCCGTCCGACCAGCTCATCGCCGATCCGCAGGCTACCGACCGTCTGAGCGGGCAGGGTCAGCGCCTCAGCCTGGCCGTAGACCCGGCCGCCGAGCTCGATCGCCGCCACGCATACGTCCGGCTGGCGCATCGCCCGCGGCAGCCGTTCGGTCACCCACGACAGGAACTCGGCCATCGGCGGGGCCTCGCCGATCCGCCGTCCCAGGTCGCTCAGACAATCCAGCTCACTGACCCGCGCCGCCAGTTGCTCGCGGGCGCGCTGTTCCTGATCATACAGGCGGGCGCGGGCGACGGCGACGGCCACCTGAGCCGCAATCGTGGAGAACAGCGCCAGGTCATCCGGCCCGTAGAGGCCCGCCTGTTCGTAGCTCTGGATCGCCATCACCCCGACCACCCGGTCGGCGGCGATCAGCGGCACCCCCATCCAGGATTTGGCCCGTTCGCCGATGGTGCGGACGCCCGCCTGTTTCTCGAACGCGATGGTGTCTTCTGGCGAGCGGAAGAGCACCGGCTGGCGGCTACGGATGATGTAACCGGTCAGTCCGGCCGTGACCTTGCGCCGGATGACCGGCTGCGGCACGCCGTGTTCGAGGTGGAAGGGGGACTCCCACTCGTCCGCGTCCTCGTAGTAGAGCGCGACGTAGAAGTTGCGGGCGTCGAAGAGCGTATTGATCTGTTGATGGACCACCGCTAGAAGCTCATCCAGACCCAGGGGCGAGGAGACAGCCTGGCCGATCTCGTTGACGATGGCCATCTCGGCGATACGCCGTTCGCGCTCGCGGAAGAGGCGGCTGCGCTGGATGGCGATGGCGGCCTGGGTGGCAATGTTCGTCAGCAGGTCGAGGTGGCGAGGCGTGTAGGCCCGTTCCTGCTCGTAACTCTGCACAGCGATCGCGCCGACCAGGTTGCCGCCAGCGATCATCGGCACGCCCAGGTACGATTGGGGGATCTCGCCCCGGCGGTGGATCTGTCTCTCTTCCATCTGCGCTGCCACATTCTCCATGAGGAGAAGAGGCTGACGATGACGCAGAATGTACGAAGTCAAACCGCCCCCGGTCAGCGGCAGCGGTTCCGGACCGGGGATGCGCTGGCCCCGCTCGACGAAGTATGGGAAGCTGAACGTCTGCTGCGCCTCGTCGTACAGAGCGACGTAGAAGTTCGCCGTGTCCATCACCCGTCCGGCCTGGCGGTAGACCGCTTCCAGGACCTCCTCTTCCATCACGGCTTCCAGGATCGCCTGGGAGACCTCGTTGAGCACCGACAGGTCGGCGATGCGCTCCTGCACGCCGCGGAACAAGCGGGCGTTGTAAATCGCAACCGCCGCGTTCGCGGCGATGGTCGAGAAGAGGTCAAGGTCTTCCTGATCGTAGAGATACTCCTGATCGTAGCTCTGCACCGCCATCACACCGACGATCCGGTCCGCCGCGATCAGCGGCACCCCCATCCACGACTTGGCCCGATCACCGATGGAGGGGATGCCGTGTGTCTCATGGAAGGTGATGTTCTCTTCCAGCGAGCGGATGAAGACCGGCTGGCGGGTGCGGATGACGTGGCTCGTCAATCCGGCCCCCATCTTGTAGCGGCCGCCCTGACGCGGGTCGGGCTGGCCCCGTTCGCGGATGAAGGCCAGCAACCACTCGTCGTACTCCTCCTCGTACAGGCTAATGAAGAAGTTGGTCGTGTCAAAGACGCGGCTGACCTGCTGATCCACCACCCGCAGCAAGTCGTCCAACTCCACCGCCGAGGAGAGTGCGCGGCCCATCTCGATCAGGATACCCAACTGCTCGATGCGCCGTTCGCGGTCCTCGAACAAGCGGGCATTCTGGATGGCGATGGCGGCCTGGCTGGCGAAAGCGACCAACAGTTCCCGCTCGTGTTCGCCGTAGATGCGCGGGGCGTGGAAGTTCTGTAACGCCATCACCCCGATCACCTGCTCACCAATCATCAGCGGCACGCCCAGCCAGCAGCGGGGCACATCCCCCACGAGGGCCACGCCATGTCGCTCCGCCCATCCCACCACGTCGTCCTCGATCAACACGCTGGTACGGTTGCGGAGGATGTACCCGGTCATCCCCTGGTCGGACGGCATGGTCGTGATCTCCCGATCAATGACCGACTCGCTGACGTTGATCGGGAACGTGACCTGCTGCCGCTGGGGGTCATAGATGCCGATGTAGAAGTTGGTCGTGTCCATCAGCCGGGAGAGGCCGCGGTAGGTCTCTTCCACGACCTGGGTCACGTCCAGGCGAGCGGTCAGGGTGCGGGAGAGCTCATTCAGCACGCCCAGTTCGCCCGCGTGGGCCTGCGCCTCCTGGTACAGGCGGGCGTTCTGGATGGCGATCGCCACCTGACCGGCCACCGCGGTCAGCAGTTCCCGGTCCTGCTCATCGTAGGCGTGCGTGGCGGTGTAGCTCTGCACCGCCATCACCCCCACCACCTCCCCACCGACCATCAGGGGGACGCCGAGCCAGGACAGCGCGGGACGGCCGATCACCTCGACGCCCATCTCCGCCAATCGAGCGCTCAGGTTGTCCTCGATCAGCACCGGCTGCCGGTTGCGGATGATGTACTCGGTGAGGCCCGTGCCCGCCCGGCGGGTGGACGTGTCGCGCCGCACCTGACCCTCGGCGACATCCAGAGCAAAGGTAACCTCGTCGGTGGCCGGACGGTACAGCGCGACATAGAAATTGGTGGTGTCCAGCAGGCGGGAAACCCCCGCATACGCCTGATCCAACACCTCGTTCAGGTCCAGCGTGGCGGTGAGGACCTGGGAGAGCTCGTTCAAGACGGCCAATTCGGCCAGGTGATCCTGCGCCTGTTCGAAGAGCCGGGCATTCTGGATCGCGATGGCCGTCTGGTTGGCGAAGGCCAGCAACAGGTCGCGGTCGTGCTCGTCGTAGGCCCGCGGGGTGAGGGCGCTCTGCACGGCCATCACCCCCAACACCTGCTCGCCGACCAGCAGGGGAACGCCCAACCAGCAGAGCGGGAGCTCCCCACCGACCGCTTCCACGCCGTGCTGTTCCAACCAGCCGCCTACATCCTCCGGGATGAGCACGCTGGTGCGGTGGCGGACGATGTAGCCGGCGATGCCGCGATCGGCGGACATGGAGGGGGGCAGATCGATCTCCTCGTCCGTAACATTGAGCAGGAAATGGATCTCGTCCTTGAGCGGGTCGTAGAGACCGATGTAGAAATTCCGCGTATCCAGCAGGCGCGAGATGCCACGGTAGGTCTCTTCGAGCACCTGACGGACGCTCAGGCGGCTGGTCAGGGTGCGGGAGAGCTCGTTCAGCACAGTCAGCTCAGCGGCGTGGGCCTGGGCCTGTTCGACCAGCCGGCGGTTCTCGATGTAGCCGCTGACCCGCCGGACGATGTCGCCCAGCAGGGCGCTCTCCACGTCGGCGAAGTCGCGGTCTTCCGTATAGGCGACATAGATCCGCCCGACCACTTCGCCGCCGGCGCGCAGTGCGCCGGCCATCTGGCGCGGCAAGCGGCGCGCCTCGGCGTTGCCGTACACCTGGCCCTCGAACTCGACGGCGGCGATACAGACATCCGCCTGCGGCATCGCCGAGGGGATCCGCCCGGCCAGCCACGAGAGGAACTCTGCCAGCGGCGGGGCCTCGTCAATCTTCCGGCCGATCTCGTTCAGGCAATCCAGCCCTCGCACCCGCTGGGACAGCCGGGAACTATCCGCTTGCGTCAGGTCGAACGGGGGTGGCGCGCTCGCTTTTGCCTCCCCTGCGCCTGCCTGGCGGCGAAGCTGCTGGAGTTCTTCGATCAATTGTCTTTTGGTCTTTCGCTCATCACGCATGCCGGTTCTCCTCGGCCGCTGCGCCCGACCCATTTCCCCCGCCCGGCCCCAGCCCTTCTTCGGTCCCCAGGCGGACGTAGACCCTCGGCGCGCCGATGACGTTGCCCAGTTGGGAAATGGCCGTCTGCAGGATCGCCTCCACATCCACGACGCGGCGCATATCCTCGGTGATCTGGCGGATCGTCCGCTCGCGGCCGGCCAGGGCGCGGGTCTCGCGCAGCAGGCGGGCGCTTTCGAGGGCCAGCGCCAGCCGTTCGGCGACCTGCTCCACCAGCGAGATCGTCTCCGGCGACACGCTCTCGCTGCGGAAGCGCAGGTTCAACACCCCCACTACCTGACCACGCAGCTTCACCGGCACGGCCAGGGAGGACAACGCGGCCTGGGCCTCTCCGGCGTCCGTGGTCGCCGGCAGCGACACGGGCTGTCCCTCCAGCCACACCCGTTGGACCTCCTCGGGCGGTTCGCCCACCGGTTCCACGCCGGTGCCGCGATAGCGGTAGGCCAGCCGGCCCGCCCGCGTGACCTCCCGCCACGCTTCCTGCGTATAGCGGCCATACGCGGCCTCGGCGTCGCGGATGGTCATCTGCATCTCCTGGAACAGACGGGCGTTCTCGATCGCCACGGCCAACTGGTCGGCCATCACCTGCAGGATGGCGACATCCTCCTCGGTGAACGCCGCCGGCTCCACCGACTGCACATCCAGCACGCCGATGACCCGTTCGCGCACCTTGAGCGGCAAGGCCAGTTCCGAACGGGTCTCCGGCAGATCGAGGTTATCGAAGAAGACCGCATCCTCACCGACGTCGAGGGCGATGCGCGGTTGGCCGAAGCCGGCGCTCCAACCGACGATGCCGGCCTCGCCTACCTTCAGGCGGTGGCCACGGGCCAGCATCCGCCGGCCGCCCTCCGACGAGGCAGCGCGCAGGACGGCGTACTCGCCCTCGTCGTCGAGCAGGAAGAGGCCGGCATGGTAAAAACCGAAGCGGTCGCGGATCAGGGCGACGGCACGGTCCAACAAGTCACCCAATTCCCCGGCAGCGGTGGCATCGCGGGCCACCTCGGCAGCGGTCTGGAGCTGAACAGCTCTCCGCTGGAGGGCCTGGGTGCGCTCGGCCACCTGCTGTTCCAGGCTGGTGAGCATCTGACGCAATTGCGCGGCCATCCCGTTGAATGCACTGGCCAGGGTGACCAGTTCAGCGCCGCCCCGCACGGCCACCGGCCGTGCCCACTCGCCGCGCCCCATCGCCTCGGCCGCCTGGCTCAGCCGATCCAATGGATCGGAGATGCGCCGGGCGAGGAGAACGGTGGCCAGCGCCCCCAGGCCCACCGCCAGCACGGAGGTCACCAGCAGGGTCAGCGTGGCCTGGCGGACGATCCGCTCCAGACGGAGCTGGGCGCGGGCCACGCCCGTCTGGCTCGCCCGGGCGATCCGATCGGTGGTCCGCTGGATATCGTCGGTCACCTCGCGGAAGATCGTGCTCTGCACTTCGATCTGTTGCTCCAGGGAGACGAGCGTGTCGAACAGCGTCCGGTACTCCTCCGCCTGGCCGATCAGGTCAGCGGCGGGCAGGGGCGCGCCCCCTGGCGGTGTCAGGTCCTCCGGCGGGCTGTTCTCCACCAGAACCGCGAACTCGTTCGCCAACAGGCGAGCCTGGTCGGCATACTCAGGCGCTGCAGTGGTCAGATAGGCCTGTTCGACGATGCGCATCTCCAGCACCAGCCGCAGGAACTGCGGGTTGGGCAACGGCGCGACCGTCGCCTCGAGCGCCGCCAGACGGTCACGTAGCTGGTTCTCCACCCCGCTGGCGCGGCCGAGATCGCCGGTGAGCCGGACAGCGCCCTGGAACGCCGTCTCGTAATCATCCAACAAAGGGCGCAGGGCAGCGACCTGATCCACCAGACCCTGCAGGGCCGGGTCCGCCGAGGCTGCCGCCGTCTGCTCCAGCTCATCCAGCAGTGCGCGGGCGCGCAGCAGGTAGGCGCTGCTGGAACCGACGTACCGGACCGACGCGGCCTGGAAGCCCAGGGAGCGCCAGGAGCTGAAGAAGCCCGCCTCGCTCTCGCGGGCCAGCAGGAACTGGTTGGCCGCATCCAGGCTCAGCCCACGGATGCGCTCGGCCTCCGCCACCGTCGTCTGGACTCCGGCCTGCAGCTGACGCAGGCTGACATAGCTGCTGAGCGCCACAGTGAGCGTCAGCAGCAGCACCAATCCCGTCACCCATCCCAGTTGCGCCCGGATGGAGATCGGGCGCCGGCCAGACGGAGGACGCGGGGCAGATTCCATCTC
>DAOTYW010000283.1:0-7977 GCA_034434755.1 Anaerolineae bacterium
GGATTCCGCGCACCCCGGCCATTGCCGCGGGTATCACTAATCACTGCTGGACTGTTCATGAACTGCTCTCATACCGTGTGCCGCCGCCTGCCTGCTCACCCCCTGTTCACAGAGGACGGCGCTCGGCTGTGGAAAAAGCCCTGATTGCCAGGTGGTGCACATGACCACGGTTTACTGTGGAGCTACCCTCTGCGTCCTCAGCGGCCTCGGCGGTGTAATCTGGCTCTGTGTGTTAAGAATTTCTACCCTCAAGGATTTCCGCTCATCCTCCCGTAGGTTTGGGCTGCAAATTGCGCCCAAACCTGCGGGAAGGCGAGCAGTTACTGGCTAATGGTGACCGCGCAGCCATTTGCGTAACAGCCCGATAGAGAATATTGAGATCGCAAGGATTCCTATCAACGTGGTGAAGATGGCCAGGACATTTCCCGATCGTGAGAGGAGGAGTAGCAGGCCTTGCTGGATCCGCCCCACCACGTTCACGGGGTTCAGGCTCGTGACTTCGGCGAATTGCCAGGTATCCAGCCAGAACGAGGGCAATGTGAAGACCAGGAAGAGCAATGAGACCCCGGCCAGCATCAGTGACCCCCAGTTCACCAACCGGTCCACTTTAGCGGCGGTCTCGGCCTGGAAGATATCATCAAAGTGGTTGACCATGTCACTCAGCGTCGTGATATTGCGTTCCGCGTAGCTCAAGAGCCGCTGCGTCCCCATCACTTCCACCAGGCGTTGGAATTTCTCCACGCCGTACTCCGCCCGGCTGATCAGGTGTGGTTCGGCCATCTCCTGGGCAATGGCCAGCAGGCGCGAGTAGCGAGTGGTCGCGCCGGTGAGGTGGGCCAGTAGCTCGCGTTCCATAGTAAATTCACCGACGCGCATCAGTCTCTCCTGTTTGCGCCGCATGACCTTGACCACTTCTTCCAGGGCCTGGGTACTGTAATTTTCCACCAACTGGGCCAGCGCCTGAATCTCCACACCGGTCTCCAACAGATGCTCAAAAGCGCGCCAGTATTGTGGGTAAGTGACCTTGCTGGTAGGGGTCGGCAGGTCGGAAATGAACAGCTGCTGGCTACGGGCAAAATCTGAAGGGATGACCAGAGTCGTCCGCGAGGTGATCAGGCAGATCTCGTCTTCCCAGGTAGCGGTATCGGCTTTGAACAGTTCCCCTGATAAGTCAGCACGATAACGCGGCAGCAGGCGGGTGCTCTGCTTGGTGATTTTCGGGTTCTTGCCTGGCCGCTTGAGGATGGCTCCTTCCAGTAACGAGGCCAGCAGGCCACAGAGTGCTGGATCCTGGCGGATATCTTTGGCATTCACTATCTTCATCTCGGCGCTGGCGGGTCGGGTATCTTCGGGGGTGGTTTCATGCGGGATGTATAGCCGATCAAAGCAGAAGTTGATATAGGAATCGCAGGAAGGCGGCGTGAGCGAATGGGCAGCCGGACACCACCTTAGTTGCGAAGAGCCGTTGTTCCCATCGAGCGTGATCGGTGGCAGCAGCGCGGTGAAGCGGTGCAGCGCTTCCAGTGCGATGTGCCAGTGCACCGGCGAATAGAGCAACGGCGGCGGGGTCTCCGGGTTGACGTGAAGCCAATTCAGAAAATGACGGATGGATCGGGCGCGCCGTTGTTGTTCCGGATCGGCGCTGCCTTCCAACTCGTGTAACAACCCAATGGCACTGGCCAGATCAAACGGGCTTTGCAACTTTACCACGTCGGTCGCCACGTTGAGGAGCAACGTGGCGGTTTTGTACTCGCGGGTCAACGAGACGATAAAAAAACCCAGGGGAGTCAGCCGGATGGTGATGTCCCATTGTCGCCATTCCGGCAGGAAGAGCTTCTTGAACTGCAGATTGGTCAATAATTCTGGTTCAAACTCCATCCCTTCTTTGCTAGCCTGGTAGACTGGCGCGTGGTGCGTTTCCAGCAGACGATAACGGAACAGGCCCATGGCATACCCCAGCAATTCGGCGTCCATCTCTGCATCGTCGGCTGCGGTCGTGGCGATAGGGTTGGATACGGTGCGAAAATGATCCTTGAGGGCTGCGGTGTGCGGCAATTTTTGCACGTACCGGATAAACTCCGGCGTGTTGCGAAACGTATCCAGCTCGCTTTGGTGTTCTGGGGAGAGAAAGTGCTGTGCGTCAATTGCTATGATCAGACGAGTGTGTCCGACGATTTTGACTCTTTGTTCTGGACGGGCCATGGTGTTCTCCTGTCTACCTATCCTCCCGCAGGTTTGGGCGCAATCTCCGCACTGGAGTGCGCCGCAATGAGCTGTTTGCCCTCTCGCCAGCCACTTACTAACCTGCGGGGTATCTGCTTACTCTACTGCCCCGCTCGCGACCTGCCGATCCGTTCAATCCGTTCCCAGAATCCGTTGACAGATCCTGTCTTCGGCCTACAGCGTGACATCTCTGCGCCAGGCTGAGCAGTTACTCTTTTTTCAGGCGAACATCGGTGAAAAAGCAAGACCCGTGGCAGCGGGTGATGGAGAGGTGGGCTGACCAGGTTCTGGCGGACATCCGCCCGCGCCCAGCCGTCGGGGCGCGATGCGACGTTGTCCTGCCCGCATGCGCCTTGCTTCTGGCGCTCTATCTGGCCTTGCCCTTGCCGGCGGCTGTTCCATACTTCTCCCCCCGTTTCTTTCACCTCACCACCGCCGATGGCCTCTCCCACGATATCGTCTACGCCATCGTTCAGGACCCCCAGGGTTTCCTGTGGTTCGGCACCCAGGACGGCCTCAATCGCTACGACGGGTATACTTTCACCGTCTTCCGTCATCTGCGCTCCGACCCTGCGTCGCTTGTCCATAACACTGTCCAGGCGCTGGCGGTGGACTCGACCGGCGCGCTTTGGGTGGGCACTGTCGGCGGGCTGGATCGCTATGATCGGGATCGCGGCCATTTCGTCCATTACCCCGAAATCGCCGAATCGGTCACGGTGGTCTACGAGGACCGGGAGCGCACGCTCTGGGTGGGCACGGCGGGTTCGGGCCTCTTTCGTTACGACCGCCAGAGCGATCGGTTCACGCCGTTCGAGGGTGCGGACGAGCCTGCGGGCAAGGGCGAGCCTCGCCCCTACAGCGGTGATAACATCCTGACCATCTACCAGGATCGGGACGGGACCATGTGGGTGGGGACGGAGTATGGGGGTCTGTGGAGGGTCTATGATGGGGCAGGGGGTGCCTCTGCCCTGGACGACCGCCGGGGGCGCCCCTACAGCCTGCCGTATGATCGGGTGACGGCCATCGTCCAGGACCGCGCCGGGATGCTCTGGGTGGGCACCGGCGCTGCCCACGAACCGGATGTGGGCGGATTGGCCGTCCTGGATCCGGCCACCGGTCGGTTTACTCCCTACCTGCAGGGGCTGGAGCACCGCCATATCACGGCCATTCTGGAAGACCGCGTTGGCACGCTCTGGGTCGGCACGGAGGTGGGGCTGGCCATCCTGGACCGCGCGTCCGGCCAGTTCACTGTCTATCGCCACGACCTGCTGGATCCCTACAGTCTGGGCGATGATCACGTCTACGCGCTCTACGAGGATCGCACCGGTATCCTCTGGATCGCCACTGACGGCGGCGTCAGTCGCTACGTCCGCGAGAAGAACCGTTTCTTTCTCTACCGCCACAACTCGCAGGACCCGAACAGCCTGGGCGCGCCGCGCGTCGGCGCGGTGCTGCTGGACCGGGATGGCTTCCTGTGGGTCGGCCTGCATGCGGGGGGGCTGGACCGCATCGGCCCCACCGGCGTGGTCACCCACTACCGGCACGACCCGGACGATCCCCATAGCCTGAGCCACGATCATGTCACGGCTCTGCTGCAGGACCGCAGCGGGGCCATCTGGGTGGGGACGAGTGCGGGGCTGGACCGCCTGGCGCCGAGGGATGAGGGCGGGCCTCACCCCTACTTCACCCATTCCGTCCACGACCCTGCCGCCCCCCATTCCCTCGGTCCCGGCGCGGTCAAGGTCATCTACCAGGACCGTTCCGGCGCGCTGTGGATCGGGACGGAGGAACCGGGCACCCTCTCCCGCCTGGATACGGGCAGGGGCGCAGCACCGCTGCGTCCCTCCTTCACCGTCTACCGCTACGACCCCTCCCAACCCGATGGTTTTCCCAACACCTACGGCATCCGCGCCATCCTGGAAGATCGAAACGGTATCCTCTGGCTGGGCACGTACAACGGCCTGGTGTGCTTCGACCCTCACAGCGGGGTGTTCAGGCAATACCGTCACGATCCGGCTGACCCCCACAGCCTGAGCGACGATTTCGTCTGGTCCCTTTACGAGTCGCCGGACGGGACGCTGTGGGTGGGGACCCAGAGAGGGTTGAACCGCCTGGTTCCAGGTGTGGGCGAGGGAGAGCCTCGCCCCTACTTCACGGTCTACACGATAGAGGACGGCCTGCCCACCGACGGAATCGCCGCTATCCTGGGTGACGAGACGGGGACGTTGTGGCTGGCGACGATGGGCGGGGGGCTGTCCCGTTTCGACCCGTACACGGCGACGTTCCGCAACTATGACACCAGTGATGGGCTGCAGAGCATGCACTTCATCCCTGGCGCGGCCTACCGCGGCCCCGATGGCGAGCTCTTCTTCGGCGGTTCCGATGGCCTCAACCGTTTTGATCCCGCCGTCATCCACGACAATCCCTACCCGCCCCCCGTCGTCCTCACCGCCTTCCGCGAATTCGACCGTGTGGTGGATTTCGGCCGCGACCTGACCGATATCCGCCAGATCAAGCTTTCGTATCGGGAAAACTTCTTCTCCTTCGAGTTCGCCGCGCTGGACTATGCCGACCCGGCCAGGAATCAATACGCCTACATCCTGGAGGGCTTCGATCCCGATTGGGTATCCTGCGGTACGCGACGCTATGCCGCCTACACCAACGTTCCCCCGGGGGCCTATACCTTCCGCGTCCGGGGCAGCAACAACGACGGCGTCTGGAACGAGGAAGGGGCGGCGATCCAGGTGCTCATCACGCCGCCATTCTGGGCGACATGGTGGTTCAAGGCCCTGGCGGTCGCTGTCGTGTTGGGGGCAGCGTCGGGGATCTACACCGTGCGGGCCAGGAACATCGCCGCTTTGCGCGAGCGCGAAGAACGCTTCCGCGCCCTGTTCGAAAATGCGCCGCTGGGGGTCTTCGAAGTGGACCTCTCCCTGTCCCCGCCGCGCATCCTCCGCGCCAACCGCGCAGCGGCACGCACCTACGGCGGGACGGTGGCGGAATTGAATGACATGCCGCTGGACCGGCTGAGCGCTGCCAGCGCGCTGGTGGACCTGGACCGGCTGCTGGGCGGGCTACGGGCAGGCGAAAAGGTTACCCTCGAATCCACGCACCGGCGCCAGGACGGGAGCGAGTTCCCGGTGCGAGTGAGTGCTGCCCTCCAGCGGGCTCCCCGGCATGGACAGGAGGCTATTGTCATCGTCGAGGACATCACGGCGGAAAGGGCATGGCGTTCGGAAGAAGAAGCCATCGCCGAGGAGCGCCGCCGCATCGCCCGCGAGATCCATGACGGCCTGGCGCAGGACCTGGTCTCGCTGCGCATGCGGGCGCGGTTGTGGCACCAACTGGTGGACGAATCCCCCCAGCAGATGCACGCGGAACTGGACGCTCTGCGCGATCTGTTGCGCGACAATATCCGCGAGGTGCGACGGGCCATCTTTGCCCTCCGCCCGGTGGCGTTGGACGAGCTGGGATTCTGGCCGAGTCTGCGCTGTTTCCTGAGTGAGTTCGGCGAACAGAATCAGTTGCATGTCAGCCTGGAGGTCCGAGGCGCGGAGGGAGACCTGCCCACGCGTGATGAGCCGGTCCTCTTCCGCATCATCCAGGAGGCGTTGCACAACGTCGCCAGGCACGCACAGGCTTCGACCGTCTGGGTGGAGGTGGACCTGCAGGGGGCGGAGATCATCCAGGTGACTGTGTGCGATGACGGAGTGGGGTTCGATCCGGCCTCACTCGAACAGGCCGCGCACCGCGGACATATCGGCTTGCAGCAGATGCGCGAACGTGTGGCTGGGCTGCACGGCACGTTCTCGCTGTCCAGCGCGCCGGGGCAGGGCACCGTCATCCACATCACCCTCCCCCGCACCCATCACACGTAACTCGTTTCACGGAGTCCTTCCATGTCTACCATCCGCGTCCTTATCGCCGACGACCACCGGCTCTTCCGGCGGGGCCTGCGGCAGATCTGCGAGACGGTGGGCCATCTGGAGGTCATCGGCGAGGCTGAGAATGGGCAAGAAGCTGTCGAGCTGACGCGACGGCTCAAGCCCGACGTTGTGTTGATGGATATCAGCATGCCGGTCATGGATGGCGTGGAAGCCACCCGTCTCATCATGGCCCATGAACCGACGGCGCGGATCATCATCCTCACCATGTATCGGCAGGATCAGTACGTCTTCGAGGCGATCAAAGCGGGAGCGCGGGGCTACCTGCTGAAGGACATTGACGAGCAGGAGTTGGTGGATGCCGTGCGCGCCGTGCACCGCGGCGAGGCGTTGATCGACCCCGGCCTGGCAGCGCGGCTGCTGGAGGAGTTCCGCCGCTTGAGCCAGGGCGGAGAGGACGCGGAAGAGCTGACCCCTGGCGAGATGGATGTGCTGCGCCTGGTTGCCCAGGGGCTGGACAACAGGGACATCGCCGACCGGCTGGGCCTGGCGGAACGCACCGTCGCCAATCGCCTGAGCGAGATCTATCAGAAACTGCACGTCGCCAACCGCACCCAGGCCGCTCTGCTGGCCCTGCGTCGCGGCTGGATATCGCTGGAAGGACATCTTGAGTAAGTGGTGGGGTACCTGACCAGCTCACCCTCCCGCAGGTTCAGAAGTGACCGAGCAACGAATCGGAGTGGCCATGGAAGTGCGATTTGGGCTGTCAATTGCGCCCAGACCTGCGGGCGGGTGAGCAGTTACGTTGTGGGGAGGAATGCGCATGGGGCCGAACGGACAATCTCTCCCGCGCCGCCCGCCGTGGCTGCGCGTGCCGCCGCGCACGGGCGCGGGCGTCCACGAGCTGAAGCGGCTGATGCGCGCCCAGGCGCTGCACACCGTCTGCGAGGCGGCGCACTGCCCGAACATCGGCGAGTGCTGGGAGCAGCGCACCGCCACTTTCCTCATCCTGGGCGACACCTGCACCCGCGCCTGCCGCTTCTGCAACATCCGCTCCGGCCAGCCCGCCCCGCTCGACCCCGACGAGCCGCGGCGCGTGGCCGAGGCGGTGCGGGCGCTGGGACTGCGCCACGCCGTCGTCACCTCGGTCACCCGCGATGACCTGCCCGACGGCGGCGCAGCGGCCTTCGCCGAGGTCACGCGCTACATCCGCGCCCTCCAACCCGGCTGCACCGTCGAGCTGCTCATCCCCGACTTCCAGGGCGCGCTGGCACCGCTGCGCACGGTGATGGAGACGCGGCCGGCCATCCTCAACCACAACGTCGAGACCGTCCCACGCCTCTTCCGGCGCGTCCAGCCGCGCAACCGCTACGACTGGTCGCTGGGCGTGCTGGAGAACGCCAGGCGGCTCCAGCCGGACGTGCTGACCAAGAGCGGGCTGATGGTCGGGCTGGGGGAAACTATGGAGGAGGTGCTGGCGGTGATGGCCGACCTGCGGGCGGTGGACGTGGATATCCTGACCATCGGCCAGTACCTGCAGCCCTCGCGCCGTCACCTGCCGGTCGCCCGCTACGTCACGCCAGAGGAGTTCGCCGAACTGGGTCGGCGCGGGCGGGAGATGGGCTTCCGCCAGGTGGAGAGCGCGCCGCTGGTGCGCAGCTCCTTCCACGCTGCGGAGAGCTTCACAGCGCTTCGCCCTTGACTGCCATCCTCCCGCTGGTTTGCTTCTGTAACTGCCTACCGTCCGCGGCGCTGAGCCCTCACCCCACCCCCTACCCCCGCCCCTCTCCCGCCGGAGGGTGCTTAAAAAGGGCAGAGAGGACACAGCGGTCATGGTATAATTGGGCTATCCTTTCCTTCCTGGAGGTCA